>NZ_JAPEIB010000017.1:0-85882 GCF_028823735.1 Algoriphagus sp. NF | reverse complement strand
TTTGTGACAAGGTCAATTTTACGTCCGAATATTTTTTCAAGGTAAATCTCAAGCGAAAAGAACTTCCATCCAATTGGTTTGTCAAGTTCAACAAGCAAATCAATGTCGCTATTTTCGTCAGCGCTGTTGTCAGCGAATGACCCAAACAGACCAATTCGCCTAACCGCATATTCTTTTGAAAGAATCGGTTTAAGTTCACGAAGCTTATTCAGTATGTCGGTTTTTGATTCCATAGTCCAAATTTACAAAAAATGATGATACGGTATTTTTTTTTGCATGAAACACAACTTATTTATTTATGCACCTTGAGTGCGTTTATTCATCTTATTTGGGTGCATAAATGCACCTTTTTTACGTTTATTTATAAATCATCAAATGGACTTTTTACATTCTCCAAGCTCTTTTGAGATACATGTGTGTAAATCTCTGTGGTTTTACTGCTTCCATGACCCAGTAGCATCTGTATCATTCGAAGGTCTGTCCCGCTCTCCATCAGATGCGTTGCGTAAGAGTGCCTCAACCAATGAAGTGTCACCGGCTTTTTGATTTTGGCTTTTTTTGCTGCTGACTTGAGTACCTTTTGGATACTTCCTTCACTGTAGGGCTCTCCTGGACGACTTCCCTCAAATAAAAATGTGGTCGGCTTCGCAGCCAGAAAATACTGTCGGAGCATCTCAATGATTCTTTCACTGATTGGGACTATCCGGTCCTTATTCCCTTTTCCTTTATTGATCCGCAGTATTTTCCTTTTAGACTCTACATCTTCAATCCGCAGATTCAAAAGCTCCTCTCGACGAAGCCCGCAGGCATAGACCAAGCTTAATATCGTACGGTGTTTTATGTTTTGGTGCGCATTCAACAAGGCCTTCACCTCTTCTTTGCTGAGCACTTGTGGAAGTCTTTTTTCTCGCTTTGGTCGTTCTATGGACAAGGGGTCCAGTTTTTTGGATTTTTGACTCTCAAAAAACTTTTTTATCGCATTGATTATCCCTGACTGGTAGGAAACAGAGAATTTGTTTTTGAGGATGTAGTCTCTTTGAAAATTGTGCAAATCTTCTGACCCTACCAATTCCGGTTTTTTATTTTCTAAAAATCTAAAAAATACTGCCAATCCGGAGGAATATTGCTTGACAGTTGATTCAGAAAGTCGTCGGTTGCGCATGTATTCGATAAAGACTTCAATATCTTTTTCTCGATCCGGGCTTAATTTTGGAAGAGGACTAATTGCTTTGGCTTCATGTTTATGAAATTGAGAATAATCCACCCAAGCAAATCCCCGAAATGCAGCCAATAAATCACTGATAATCGTGTCTGAATAGGGTAGTACCCATGCCCTCTCGCGGGCATTCCATGTTGCATTTGGAAACAACTTGATTTTTTGGATCAAGGTCTCATCATAAGCCAACTCCACTAAGACCTGCTGTTTACCCTTATTTTCCGCGTTTTTTACAAAAATGGTTTTCATGCCTAAAAACTAAACCTCCTGAAATTATCAAATTTTTAATTTCTAATGAAGTCTTAGGTGATGTTTTTTTCTTTATCGGTGCTTATGCCTCGGTTCGTGGAGACACGAACCGAAAGTTATTTTATGGTTTCTTCATGATTCTAAGTACCTGATACTATATAACAGAAACTTTAAAAGGCCTTCGAGGTTCTTGGAAAGCCCAAAGGCCAAAAAAATACCCCAAAGGTCTTAAAAACCTTCGGGGTCGTCTTGGTACTTTGTACTTGATGCAAAGTACTTGATACTTGATACTAGCTACTTGCTACTCACTTATGCTTCTTTCTTCGCCATGCGGTTCCGCTCATTCTCATCCAAATAGATTTTTCGCATTCGGATGCTTTTGGGCGTGATCTCCAGGTACTCATCCTTTTGGATGTATTCCATGGACTCTTCTAAGGAAAATCGCTTAGGAGGGGCAATTCGGGTATTGTCATCAGACCCCGAGGCGCGCATGTTGGTCAGTTTCTTTCCTTTTTGCACATTGACTACAATGTCATTGTCTCTCGAGTGCTCACCAATCACCTGTCCGGTGTACAGGTCTTCTCCCGGCTCGACAAAGAATACGCCGCGATCCTGAAGCTTGTCTATGGCATAGGCTGTACAAGGCCCGCCTTCCATGGAAATAAGCGAACCATTGATTCTTCCAGGGATATTCCCTTTGAAGGGCTCATAGGCAGAGAATCGGTGGTTCATGATCGCTTCTCCCTGCGTGGCTGTCAATACATTATTTCGCAGTCCGATCAATCCTCTGGAAGGGATCTTGAACTCCAAATGCTGCAAATCACCTTTAGGCTCCATGATCAGCAATTCGCCTTTTCGCTGCGTAGCCAGTTCGATGACTTTTCCGGCAGTTTCTTGAGGTACATCCACCACCAAGGTCTCGATCGGCTCGCACTGTACTCCGTCAATCTCTTTATAAATCACCTGAGGCTGCCCTACTTGGAGTTCATAGCCTTCTCTACGCATAGTCTCGATCAAGACTGACAAGTGAAGAATTCCCCGGCCATAGACCAAGAATTTATCCTCTGAATCGGTAGGTTCTACCCTTAGGGCGAGGTTTTTCTCCATTTCCTTCATCAATCGATCCCGTAGGTGACGGGAAGTCACAAACTTTCCTTCTTTTCCGAAGAAAGGGGAGTTGTTGATCGTGAAGAGCATGTTCATGGTAGGCTCATCAATCGCAATTCGGGGAAGTGGTTCGGGTTTTTCTACATCAGCTACGGTGTCGCCGATTTCAAAATCTTCTAATCCGGTAATCGCACAGATATCTCCAGCCTGTACGGACTGTACTTTATTTTTACCCAATCCTTCAAATGTATGAAGCTCTTTGACGCGCATTTTCTTGATGCTGCCATCAGCTTTGCAAAGGGCAATTTGTTGGTTTTCGGTGACGCTTCCTCTCTTTACTCTTCCGATCGCGATACGACCTACAAAGTTGGAGTAATCCAATGAGGTGATCTGCATCTGAAGGCTTCCTTCTTCGATCTTTGGCTCTGGAATATATTCCAAGATCGCATCCAAAAGCGGAAGGATAGAGTCTGTCGGATTTTTCCAATCAGGACCCATCCAGTTTTGCTTGGCCGAACCATAAAGCGTATGGAATTCCAATTGCTCCTCGGTAGCGTCCAAGTTGAACATCAGGTCGAATACCGCTTCATGCACCTCGTCCGGGCGACAGTTTTCCTTATCCACCTTATTGACCACCACGATAGGGGTCAGGCCAAGAGAGAGTGCCTTACCCAATACAAATCGGGTCTGTGGCATCGGTCCTTCGAAGGCATCTACTAGGAGGATTACCCCGTCGGCCATCTTCAAGACACGCTCTACCTCGCCTCCAAAGTCGGCGTGACCCGGGGTGTCAATGATGTTGATTTTGGTGTCTTTGTAGCGTACGGATACGTTTTTGGATAGGATGGTAATTCCTCTTTCACGCTCCAAGTCATTGTTGTCCAGGATCAAATCGTCAAACTGCTGATTCTCCCGGAAGATTTTGGATGCGTGGATGATTTTGTCGACTAGGGTAGTTTTGCCGTGGTCAACGTGTGCGATAATCGCGATATTTCTGATATTCTGCATGATCTGCGTTTTTCAAGCCGCAAAGGTAGGGAAAAAAGGTGGGATCAAGGTTATCTCCCTGTGAAGTTCCTGATCGGAAAAAATTAATCCTTGGGAAGTGTTCTTTGAATTCCTTGCTTTAATCCATTTCCTTCGGACGGAAAAAGCGGCGATAGACGATTTGAGCTTGGAATAAATGATCTCCATAGCGATTGGATCCTACATTGCCGTCTAGATTGTCGGTGAATGTCCAAAGCATGGTTCCTTCTCCGGCAATGTCTGAATAGGGACCGATTTTAAAGCTTAGGCCTGCTCTTACCGGCACATAGCCAGTGGTGGTTTGATGCTTGGTAGGGGTTTCATCCGGACTGAAAGATTTGGTCTGCTCCGTAAATGCATGAAGCACTCCCAATCCCGCACCGCCATACAAATTGACTTTGGAGCGATGCATATGGTTGGAAAAGCGAATGAGGTTAAAGCTTGGAATCACATCAAAATAGAAAGCAGAGCCTCTAACGGTGAAGGAAGAGAAATTGGCAAACCATTGATCTCGCAATGCAGTAGGAGGGTTGCCGCCACTGCTGATGGATTGCATGCCTAAAGTTGCCCGCACGTCCATGGTAGAGGTGATTTTGCGGGTCAAAGAGACGGCTATAGAAGGTTTGATCTCAAAATCTAAAGAACGGTACTGCCCACCATTGTCCAAATACGCGAAAGAAGGACCTGCTCCAATCGTCAATATATTATTTCTTGAAATTCGCTCTTTATAAAAATTCTGGGCTTCTGCCAGAAGGGTAGAAGCTAGTAATACTGGAAGTAAAAAAAGAAGTTGGCGGCTCAAATTCATCACGTTTTATCTGGAAAATCTCTGTGCTGCAAATTTGACAACAAATATGCCAATGTCTTTGCTTGGATATCCCTAAAAACTCAAAAGACTCAAATTTTATTGTTCGAAGGGGTGAAAATCAAGGCTCTTGAAAAGCCTTTTGAATATCTTCTTCCGTGGTTCGAAGTTTTTCCTTGCAGGTTTTGACAAGTTCAGAAGCTTCCCTGACCAACTCTGAAAGTTCGTCCACACTTTTTTTTCCTTCTTCCAATTGGCTGAGAATTAGTTCCAGTCTTTCTACAGATTCTTTATACGTTTTCATTTGCCTCCTTTATTTGGGTAATGGTACTTTCTATATCTTGATTTTCCGAGATGGTTCGAAGTCGGTCTCCCACTTTCGCCTTTGTCAAGTGTATGGGGGTTCCGTCAATTTCAGTTCTTGTGTAGCCTCGTTTTAGGATGGACCGTGGATCCAGTTGCTCCAGCATCTTTTCCAAGCTTTCCAATCGCTGTGAATTGTTTAGAATGTGCTGATTGCTTAGGCTTTGAATGGATTTTTGCAAGGAGTTTAAAAACTCCAGTTGATTCTTCGTTTGCAAATTGGCTGCCCGGATGACCCGCTCTTTTCGGCCTTCTATTCGCTCATTTTCTAATCGGATTTGAGACAAAACAAGGGACTGAATCCGTTGCGATAGCACACCCAATTGATTTTGGGAAAGTTTAAGCTGCTGATTTGTGATCCGATCAATCCTCGTGACGAGCAGCATCATACTTTCCTCGAAAATCCGAAAACTGGAAAGGATAAATTCCGCCACTGCAGTAGGCGTTTTGAGTTGGGAGTGGGCTACCAAATCTGCTACTGTTTCATCCCGCTCATGCCCGATTCCTGTAATGATGGGTAAGCTACTATTGGCGATTCTGAGGGCAAGTTGATAATCATCAAAACAGTCCAAATCCAATTGAGCTCCCCCTCCTCTGATAATGATCAGGGCGTCTAGACCAAGCTTGTCTTTTTGGGATTCAGCCACTTCGATTGCTGCTCGGATACTTGCGGCAGCCTCATTTCCCTGCATCAGGGATGGAAAGAGGCGATGATAGATTTTGTAGGCTTGGCCGTTTTGCTCCAATTGATTGACAAAATCACCATATCCGGCTGCAGTAGGACTGGAGATAATGCCGATTCGCTGAATGACTTTAGGAAGATCGTGCCGGGCATTGAGGCGAAGAATTCCCTCCCGAGTCAATCGGTCGATGGTTTCCTGTCTGATTCGGGCTCGTTCGCCCAAAGAAAAAGAAGCGTCTATATCCTTGACATTCAGGCTAAATCCATAAACAGGATGAAAAGTCACCTGCACCTGAGCGAGGACTTTCATCCCGTTTTTGATGCCACTTCCAGTAAGGCTTTCAAACCGGGAAGCAATGGAGCGGTAGGTGAAAGCCCAGCAGTTGGAACGCATTTTGGCTAGCACCTGATTCCCGCTTTTTTCTACCAATTCAAAATAAGCATGACCTGCTGCAGCTACCCGAAAGTCTGCAATCTCTCCAATCACCCAATAGGTGGGGGTCAACTCATTTTCAAGGGTGGATTTGACGAGTTGCCCGAGTTCGGAAATGGAGAGTGCATTGGTCATTAATAATCGATCTTTTCCAGCGCTGCTTTGATTTTTTGTTTGAGTTCCTCGCTAGCCTCGACTAAAGGAAGTCGGACTTCTTCGCTACACAGACCCATTTCATTCAAAATCACCTTCAAACCTACCGGATTGCCTTCAGCATACATGAGTGGATTGATCTCTAGAAGGGAGTATACCGCCTCTTGCTTTTCGGTAAATCCTCCTTGGGTGAGTTTCCGGAAAGTTGCTGGAAAGGCATTTGCCAAGACTGAAATCACGCCCACTCCTCCGATGCTTTGCATAGGAACGGTAAGCATATCATCGCCAGATATCAATAGGAAATCTTCCGGTTTGTTGGCAGCGATTTCCATGCATTGCGTAAGATCACCGGAAGCTTCCTTGATCCCGATGATATTCTCATGCTTGGCCAGATTCAGGGTGGTTTGAGCTGTAAGATTCGAACCAGTCCGACCTGGAACATTGTAAAGAATGACTGGCACAGGGCACTTGTCTGCGATTGCTTCATAATGAGCCTGAATGCCCGCCTGAGAAGGTTTATTGTAGTAGGGACTGACAGAGAGAACTGCATCGACTCCTTGAAAATCAGTGTTTTCAATCTCCTCCAGAATCCCTGAGGTATTATTTCCGCCAAGGCCATACACAATGGGTACACGCTGATCTACGAAGGAGACAGCTGCTTGTAATACTTGTCGTTTTTCTGCAGCAGAAAGCGTGGCTACTTCCCCGGTGGTACCCAAAACCACCAAGTAATCCGCACCTCCATCGATGCAATGATCGATGAGCTTGGCAAGCGCCTTCAGGTCAATATTTTCATTTTTTGTAAAAGGCGTGACCAATGCCACACCAGTTCCGTAAAATTTAGAGTTCTTGTCGTTTTGCATATCAGATGCAAAGATAAGGGTCTATAAGCTTTTTGAGTTCCGTTGATAAAAATTTGGTCAAGGGCGATTCAAAATCCAAGGCTATTGGATCTTGGATAGCACATTTCTTTTGATGAAAATTGATTAGATATAATCAAAAGCAGTTAAAAAGAACTTTAGAGGATAAATCCCCAAACGAACATTCCTCCAAATAGCCAAGCATAGGCAGCAAAAGCCAAATATTTTAATGTCCTTTCCATGATCTTACTTTTAGGTGCCATCTGATGGTGATGATGATTCTGCTCTCCTTTCTTCCAATAAAACCCTAAATAAACCAGCAGTCCAGAAAGTCCAAGGAAGGCCAGATTGAGAAAAAAAGTATAATCAATTTTGAAGTGGTCTTGATTAGATAAGTCTACATTGGAGGGGCTTGGAAGAATACCAAGAATGTCAAACCCATAATGCAGAATCAAGGCGGCAACTATCAAAGATGAAAACAATAAAAAAAGAATGAATAGAGAGGTTTTCCATCCATAGTAAGTCGCATTGATCCGCAACACCGGAAAAACCACCAAATCACTGAAAATAAAGGCCATCACTCCGGCAAAACTCACCCCTTTTCCAAAAAGCAAGGCTGCCAAGGGAATATTCCCCATCGAACCGATAAAGGTGAGAAATGCTGCGATCGGTCCAATGATCACATGCTGGAGTAAAGTGAGAGAGGAAAAGGATTCCCGCCCTTCACCCGTATTGATAAATAAAGTCTGAAAGAAAGAGTTCGGTACAAAGGCAGCTACAATTCCAGCAACCGTAAACCCAATCGTTACGTCTTTCCAGACCATATCCCATTCCATCACGTATTTTCTTCCGACTTTTTTCCAATTTTCCGCTTTGTGAATTCTTGACTTAAAAGATTTTTCTGCCTTCTGCTCATTCTCGGCTTTGCCTAAGTTATTTCGTGCAGATTCGATAAGTTTTTTTGGTCGGATTATCCGTATCAAAATCCAAGAAAATAGAATTAGCAATAATCCTCCTACATATTCTCCAACAACAAACTGCCAACCCAGAAAAATAGAAATCACTATTCCTAATTCAATCACTAAATTGGTTGAAGCCAATAGAAATGCTATGCTTGCTGAGAAACTTGCTCCTTTTTGAAAAAGTGACTTGGTAGTAGCCAAGGCCGAAAAACTGCAGGAACTGCTGATAAAACCAAAGAAAGTACCCAGTCCCATACTTTTCGCCCCGCTGCCGCCCATGGTTTTTTGCATCTTTCGTTCGGTCACAAAAACTTGAATCAGCGAACTCAATGCATAGCCTAAAATAAAGGCCCAAAGTGCCATCCAAAACAAGCCTACACTTGTGTAGGCTGATTGAGCCCAGTTTTCTAAAAATCCATTCATTCGTATAAGGGTTTAACCAATTAAAAAATAAATAATACCAAGAAAAACAAGGAATTGTCTCGGTTTTCCGAAACCGGGGCTATTTCATGGTGCTTTATTCATAGGTAGTTCAAGCCCGCCTGCCGGACGGGCTTGGACTACATAAAGGCTTCTCCTAACTGCTCTCCTTAGCGCAAGTCTCAGGACTTGTGCCTTGAATAATGCAGTCTCCTGACTGCGTTTTTAATTCGTCTTCGTCTTGCTGGCATGGAGTTTTTAATTCTGTTTATTGATAATGGGCCAGCGCTCTGGTAATATGGTAAATCATATACCCCGGGTTGAAACCCGGGGCTATTGAAAAGTTTGACACCTGCGGCGTCTTTTTCCTCCAGAAATCATATGTTATAATATTTCACTTATATAGTTTAAGCCCGCCTGCCGGACGGGCAGGTCTCCTGATCTGCCTTCCGGCCAGACAGGCTTGGACTGCAAAAAGGCTTCTGCTGACTGCTCTCTTTGGCGCAAGTCTCAGGACTTGTGCATTCGTCTCTGTCTTGCTGGAAAAAATGACTCTCGCCGCCTTTCGTGTCATCACGCACGGTATTTTTTCAAGGCTTTACTTTCTCTTGCTGGGACTGGATATTCATTTCTTTTTTTAAATAATGGGCCAGCGCTGGGGTGGTTTTGTGTCTTTTTACCCAGCATTTCGCTTTGCTCATACTGGGCTTGTACAAGTTGTGCCTTCAGCACTCCTTTTTTCAAGCCTTTATTTTTCCAGAATATTTCCTGCCACGGCAGGCAGGCACGAACGGAGTGAGATATATTTCAATTGTATTTCGTAGTGAGAGAATGGAATCCTCAACCTTTCACCATCTTCAAAAACTCTTCTTCCGAAATCATTGGCACCCCAAGTTTCTCTGCCTTTTCTTTTTTGCTGGGTCCCATTCCTTCCCCCTCGATGATAAAGTCCAAATTCTTGCTCACGGCACTGATGTATTGTCCTCCGTGCGCTTGCACAAAATCTTTGATTTCATCCCGTTTGAAATTCTCCAGCTTTCCAGAAGCTAAAATTCGCTTTCCAGCCAATGCCTGACTTTTGGGCTGATTTTCATCTTCCTGGATTTCAAAATGTAACCCTTGTGCCTTCAATCGCTCAATATGCTCCAAGTTCTCCTCCTGTGCAAAAAAGTCCTGAATACTTTGAACCAAGGTTTCGCCCACACCATTGATATCCAGCAGCTGTTCGCTTGATGCCTCTTGGAGCTTTTGGATACTTCCAAAGTGTCTAGCCAAAAGCTGGGCGGTGTTTTCTCCGATATTTCGAATTCCCAAGGCAAACAGCACCTTTTCAAATGATTGTTCTTTGGAAGCTTTGATCCCTTCCAGCATATTGGAAATGACCCCTTCCTGGAAGGTGTTTGCCTTTAGTTTTTTAATTCGTTCCCTCACCTCATCAGGAATATCTACCTCTAGTTTGAGCAAGATGCCGTGTACTGTTCCTTCTTTTTTGCTAGCTTCCAAAATGGATTCGAAGTCGGATCGCCTTCCCAAAAAGATATCCAAAACAACGGCTACCGGCACGAAGTCTTCCAATTTGGGCAAATCGGCATGCTCCTTCAATGCATGGATGAGGTAATCCACCATCCCCACGTTAGAGGAGACTTTCTTTTTCCATTTTCGAATTTGTTCCTGAAATCCTCGAAGTGTGTCAAAAAGCGGTAGTTCTGCCGCCTCGGTCAAGTACTCTTGGATTTGCTTGAAAGAAATGCTTTCTGTCAGAGCAAAAAGCGCTTTTTCTAAACTGATGTACAATAAGCCACTTCCTTCTTTTTCGTATTGATCCTGACTCATTTCTAAGCCTAGGAGATCCTTTTCTTTAGCCTCGAGATCGTAGATATCAGCATAACTTCGGATGAATCCCTGATCAATCAAAGCCCGAATCCGCTCAGTACCCATGGAGTCAATGTCCATGGCCCGCTTGCTGACAAAGTGCTCGATCCTTCCCAAAACTTGTGGAGGGCAGCTAGCGGCATTGGGGCAAAAGTGCTTGGCCTCACCCTCCTTTCGTTCCAGTTTAGTCCCGCATTCCGGACAGGTGTTAATATACTGAATAGGACTAGCACCTGCTTTTCTTTTTGCCAGATTGACTGCCGTAATTTTTGGAATGATTTCTCCGCCCTTTTCCACCGAGACAAAATCCCCTTCATAAATTCCCAAGCGCTCGATTTCATTGGCATTGTGGAGGGATGCCCGCTTGACGGTTGTGCCTGCAAGGCTGACAGGAGAGAGATTTGCTACCGGGGTAATCGCACCGGTTCGACCCACCTGATAGGTGATGGAAAGCAATTCCGTCTCAGCACTCTCCGCTTTATATTTGTAGGCGATGGCCCATCGGGGGTTTTTGGCGGTGAAGCCCAATTCTTCTCGCTGTTGATAGTCATTGATTTTCAAGACCACCCCATCCGTATCTAGCGGTAGTTCATGACGTTTTTCTCTCCAGTCTTCGATATAATCCAAGACCTCTTGGAGCGTTTTGGCTTTCCGGTAAGTAGGGGAGACGTTGAATCCCCATTTTTCGATCAGGTGAATAGCTTCCGAATGGGTAGCTACTGATAATTCATCTCCCAACAATTGATAAAAGTAGCAGTTGAGACGACGCTTGGCCACCACGCTGCTGTCCTGCATTTTTACAGTTCCAGAGGCAGCATTTCTAGGATTTGCCAGTAAGGCTTCGCCGTTTTTCTCCCGCTCAGCATTGATTTTATCAAATTCCTTTCGGGGAAGAAAGATCTCTCCGCGAACCTCGAATTTATCCGGAACATTCTCACCTTCAATACTTAAAGGGATATTTCGAATCGTCTTCACATTGGCAGTGACATCATCTCCTTTAGTCCCATCTCCTCGGGTGACAGCACGAGCCAAGGTGCCATTTTCATAGACCAAACTGATCGCAACTCCATCGAATTTGAGTTCACAGAAATATTCGTAATCAGGCCTGCCCAATCCTTTTTCGACCCGCTCATCGAAAGCCTCTAGCTCTTCAATCGTGTAGGTATTTCCGAGGGAAAGCATTTTGTATTCATGGGTGACAGTCTGAAATTCCTTCGTAATGGTCCCACCTACACGCTGACTGGGGCTGTCTTCTCGAAGAAGCTCCGGAAACTCAGTTTCCAAACGGATCAGTTCCTCTAGCAATTGATCAAATTCATAGTCCGAGATTTCAATTCTGCTTTCCTGATAGTACAGGTGATTGTGATGATTGATATCCTTGCTGAGTTGGGCGATGCGTTTTTGGGCTTCTTGCTGTGTCATAATAGTTGAAATGATGGCTAAATTAACTGGAAGTTGGATGCTTGTAAAGTTGTAAGGTGGAAAAGTTTCAGGAGGGTAATACCTTTGTCACTTGTTTTCGAAATAAAGCCTCTATGACTCAAAAAATTAACCAGGAAGCAAAGATTATCGATGCGGCATATAAACTTTTTTTGGAAAAGGGCTTTCGCAGCACGACCATGGATGATATCTGTCAGTCTTTGGGGATTAGCAAAAAGACTCTCTATCGCTTTTTCTCTTCCAAAACCGAACTGCTGGCAGCTGCTTTTGAAAAGCTAAAAATCCGAATGACAGCAAAAGTGGAGGCAATCGTGGATAATCGGTATATCGCTTTTCCCCTGAAGCTAAAATCCAGTCTCTCAGTCATCGCGAACTATTTGGCTCCCATTAATCCTGAGCTGTTTGAGGATCTTCGCGAACATGCCCCTGAAGTTTGGGAGGATTTGATTTTATACATTCAGGAATCTGCCTATGAGCGCTTTCAGCGATTGATTCAGGAAGGAATTCAAAGTGGACAAGTTCGTCCCAATTTGAATGTAGGCTTGGTGGTCATGCTCTATGCCTCGGCGGTGCAGTCACTTTTAGATCCAAGTTTTCGAGCCAAATTCCCTTCCTCCATTCAAAAGGACCTTCAGATTCCGCCCTCCGATATTTTTGATCAGGCCATTACCATTATTTATCAGGGAATTCTTTCCGAAGAAGCCCGACAGGAATTCGATAATGCCTGATTAGGTACTAGCTTTTCCCTATCTTTGCCCCCTGAAAAACGAATATAGCTTATCACCTGATGAATAAATCCTTCAAACGTCATACCCTTACCGCAGCTTTGCCTTATGCCAATGGTCCTATTCATATTGGTCACTTGGCTGGTTGTTACGTTCCTTCCGACATCTATGCGCGCTACTTGAGATCTCAGGGCAAGGATGTCCTTTTTGTTGGCGGTTCTGATGAGCATGGCGTCGCCATTACCATCAAAGCCAAAAAAGAAGGAAAAACGCCTCAGGAAGTGGTGGATTTTTATCATGAGATGATGAAAAAGAGCTTCCAAGAATTTGGAATCAGCTTCGATCATTATTCCCGAACTTCCGCCAAAATCCATCATGAGACTGCTCAGGGATTTTTCAAGGATCTCTATGAAAAAGGAGAGTTTTTGGAGCAAAGTACCGAACAATATTATGATGAGGAAGCTGGTCAGTTTTTGGCTGATCGATACATCGAGGGAACCTGTCCAAAATGTGGTTTTGAGCATGCCTATGGTGATCAGTGTGAGAAATGTGGCTCTTCACTCAGTCCTACAGAACTGATTAATCCCCGTTCCAAACTCAGTGGTCGAACGCCTGTGTTGAAAGAAACCAAACATTGGTTTTTGGACTTGGCACGCTATCAGAATTTCTTGAAAAAGTGGATTCTCGAGGACCATGCACAGGATTGGAAAAATAATGTCTTGGGACAATGCCGCTCTTGGCTAGAAGCTGGAGATGGCTTGCAGGCACGTTCCATGACTCGCGATTTGGATTGGGGAATTAAAGTTCCGCTACAAGACGCAGAAGGTAAGGTGCTTTATGTGTGGTTTGATGCGCCGATCGGGTACATCTCTTCCACCAAGGAGTGGGCTTCTGAGCAAGGAAAAGACTGGGAGCCTTATTGGAAAGATGAAGAGACCCAACTTCTTCACTTTATCGGAAAAGACAATATTGTTTTTCACTGTATCATCTTCCCGGCTATTCTAAAGACCCACGGGGATTTTATCCTGCCGGATAATGTGCCAGCGAATGAATTCCTCAATTTGGAAGGAGATAAAATTTCCACTTCCCGAAACTGGGCCGTTTGGCTTCATGAATATCTCGAAGAATTTCCGGGAAAGCAGGATGTTTTGCGCTATGTCTTGACTGCCAATGCACCAGAGACCAAGGACAATGACTTTACCTGGAAGGATTTTCAGGCTAGAAATAATTCCGAATTGGTAGCCATATACGGCAACTTTATCAATCGGGCGGTAGTCCTGACACATAAATATTTTGAAGGGAAGGTTCCTGAAAGAGGAGAATTGACCGGGTATGACCAGGAAGTATTGGATCAATTGGCTGAATTTCCTGCCAAAATCATGAGTTCCATGGATAGATTCCGCTTCCGGGAAGCCTTGGGAATTATGATGGATTTGGCGCGATTGGGAAATAAATACCTGGCAGATACCGAACCTTGGAAGACGATCAAAAGCGATGAGGCAAGGACGGCAACCATTCTCAATATTGCCTTGAATATTGCTTCGAACTTGGCCATTGTTTCTGAGCCTTTCTTGCCATTTACAGCAGCCAAGTTGTTTGATATTTTCCATTTGGAAGATGCTAACTGGACCAAAGCCGGTAAAGGTGACTTGCTTGTCGAGGGTCAGGAAATCGGGCAATCCGGATTGCTTTTTGAAAAAATAGAAGACGAAACGGTTGAAAAACAAGTACAAAAACTATTAGACGCCAAGAAAATGAATGAAGCTGCAAATGCACCTGTTGCTCCAATGAAGGAGATTATTACCTATGATGACTTCGCCAAATTGGATATGCGTGTGGTGACCGTTTTGGAAGCCGAAAAAATGCCCAAATCCAAAAAGCTTCTCAAGCTGAAAGTTGATACCGGAATCGGTCAACGCACCGTGTTGAGTGGGGTTTCTGAGCATTTTGAGCCGGAGTTTTTGATCGGCAAGCAAGTGACCATGTTGATCAACCTGGCACCGCGAAAAATGATGGGGATCGACTCAGAGGGAATGATCTTGATGGCGGAGGACAAAGATGGAAAGCTAAAGCTTCTGACCCCGCATGAGGGAACCGCAAGTGGGTCGACGATTAGTTAATAGTTGATTTAGTATTAATTTTTAAAAGGGGAGTCAAAAGGATCAAAAATGATTGAAAAAGCATCATTTTTTTCTTTTGACTCCTCTTCCTTTATCTGACTAAGAAAGCTATTTTTACCCCATGCTTTCAGACCAACCCAACCTAGTACCTCAATTAGAAAAACTAGCTACTCAACTTGAAGGTAGCCTGCAATTTGATAGACTGAGTCGGACACTTTATGCTACCGATGCTTCTGTCTATCGAGAGATGCCGCTTGCCGTTGCCTTTCCAAAAACTGAGTCTGATATTCAGAAGCTCATCCAGTTTGCTACAGAAAACGGGACCTCACTGATTCCCCGAACTGCCGGAACTTCGCTGGCTGGGCAATGTGTGGGAAATGGCATCGTGGTAGACGTGTCGAAGCACTTTACCCAAATTCTTGAATTCAACAAAGAAGAGCGCTGGGTTCGCGTGCAGCCGGGTGTCGTTCGGGATGAGTTGAATCGTTTTCTCAAGTCTCACGGTCTGTTTTTCAGTCCGATTACTTCCACAGCCAACCGGGCTATGATTGGCGGTATGGTGGGGAATAATTCCTCGGGAACTACTTCCATTGTCTATGGGGTGACTCGGGATAAGGTGATCTCACTAAACACGATTCTCAGCGATGGAAAAAAAGTCGTCTTCGGAGAAATTTCTCAAGACGATTTTGACCGAAAGTGTGCGCAAAAAGATCTGGAAGGAAGCATCTATCGACAGATTTTTGATGAATTAAATAATCCTGAGGTTCGGGAAGAAATCCATTCCCAATTCCCCAAGAAGTCCATCCATCGTCGGAATACAGGCTATGCGGTAGATGAATTGCTCAAAGCGGAGCTTTTCGAGGGAAAGGAAAAATTTAATTTCTGTAAACTCCTGGCCGGATCCGAGGGAACCTTGGCTTTCACAACAGAGATAAAAATTGCTTTAGACCCACTTCCTGACCCGGTAGACATTGTGGTTGCAGCTCATTTTGAAAGTATTCATGAAAGCATGAAGTCTGCTCAAGTAGCGATGAAGCATCCTGCTACTGCGGTGGAACTCATGGATAAAATCATCTTGGACTGCACCAAGGAAAGCATTGAATATTCCAAAAATCGGTACTTCGTCGAGGGTGACCCGGAAGCAATTTTGATGATAGAGTTTCGGGGTAAATCACTGGAGGAAGCAATTACAAAAGGGGAAGCCTTGATCGCTGATCTAAAGAAAGCCAATCTAGGCTATGCCTATCCCATCATCGAACCTGAAAAGGTGGCTTCTGCGTGGGCACTCCGAGCGGCCGGTTTGGGTTTGTTGGCAAATATCCCCGGAGACCCTAAAGCGGTGGCATGCATTGAAGATACGGCCGTGGATATCGATGACCTGGCGGATTACATCGCTGAGTTTGATGAGATGATGGTTGCCTTCAATCAAAAACCGGTACACTATGCCCATGCTGGGGCTGGGGAGATTCACCTTCGTCCGGTTTTGGACTTGAAGACGCAGGAAGGAGTAGAGGATTTTTATAAGATTTCTAAAGCCTCCGCCGAGTTGGTGAAGAAATACCAGGGTTCTTTATCTGGTGAGCATGGAGATGGTCGTGTGAGGGCAGCTTTTATCCCGCTGATGGTAGGAGAGAAAAATTATGAGCTTTTCCGCCGAATCAAATACAAATGGGATCCGAAGAATATCTTCAATCCTGGAAAAATCGTCGATGCTGCTCCCATGAATCAATTTCTCCGCTATGAAACAGGGATGAAAACTCCGGAGCATCAAACGGCTATTGACTTTTCGAATGTGGGAGGAATCCTCCGAATGGCTGAGAAATGTAATGGTTCGGGAGACTGTCGCAAACTTCCGGGTTCAGGAGGAACCATGTGCCCGAGTTATATGGCGACTCGGAATGAAAAGGACACAGTTAGAGGTAGAGCAAACACACTTCGGGAGTTTCTGACGCTGGATAAAAAAGAGAACGCTTTCGATCATCCTGAGATCAAAGAAGCTTTAGATCTTTGCCTCAGCTGCAAGGGTTGTACGGCAGAATGTCCATCTAACGTGGATATGTCCAGTATGAAGGCCGAATTTCTATATCAATACCAGAAAACACATGGAGTTCCGCTTCGCTCTAAAGCTTTTGCTCACATCAATGAGTTGAATGAATTGGGATCGAAGGTGCCGGGAATTGCCAACTTTTTTTTGAGAAACTCCTTGACAGGAGGCCTGATGAAATCTGTCCTTGGAGTTGCACCCAAGCGAAACCTACCCGAAATCAGCGCTATCAGCCTTCGAAAGTGGTACAAAAAGCACTACGCTTCCCTTCCAGGGCCTTCAAATAAAATCAAGTCGGTTTATTTCTTTGTGGATGAGTTTACCAATCACAATGACACCGAGATCGGGATTAAGGCGATTTCCCTTTTGAAAAAATTAGGATACGAGGTCAAAATTGTGGATCATCAGGAAAGTGGTCGATCTGCTCTTTCTAAAGGACTTTTGCAGAAAGCAAAGAAGCATGCGGAAGCGAATGTCCGCATTTTTGAAAAGCTCATTGATGGAAATACACCCTTGGTAGGTTTGGAACCTTCTGCTATTTTAAGTTTTCGGGATGAATATCCTAGAATCGTCAGCAAAGAATTGGTCAACGCTGCGAAGAAATTGAAGTTTCATGTGCATTTGATTGATGAATTTTTGGGCAAGGAAGTAGCTGCCGGGAATATCAATTCTTCTTCCTTTACCGCTCAAACCCAAAAAATAAAGCTTCATGGTCACTGTCATCAAAAGGCGCTTTCTTCTTTGACTTGGACGCAGAAGATACTTTCTCTTCCAGTAAACTACAGCGTAGAAACGATTCCTAGTGGCTGCTGTGGTATGGCTGGTAGCTTTGGCTATGAAACTGAGCATTATGAGGTTTCACAGCAGGTAGGGGAGTTGGTACTTTTTCCTGCAGTGAGAAACACAGAAGCCGAAACCATAATCGCCGCCCCAGGTACTTCTTGCCGTCATCAGATAGCAGATGGCACCGGACGAAAGGCAATGCATCCGGTTGAGATTTTGTGGAAAGCATTGAAAAACTAAACAGAAATTAAAATCTTCCTCCTTGCTTCGCATTATTTAACCAAGTTGATTTTGGCTTTTTTAAATGGCTAAAAAAGGCATAAAGGCTATTTTTACTGAAATGTCGGGAAAATGTCGGGTCAATTCCGCCCCATTTTCGTCCTAAAGTTTCTCTATTCAAAACAACTTGCCATGGTCAAACCAAAAATACAATTCACAATGAAGCAACCAGAATTAGGCAAGAAAATCTCAGAATTGAGAAAAGCCAAAGGGCTCACACAAGAGGAGTTAGTTGAAAAATGTAATTTGAATGTACGTACTATTCAGCGCATCGAGGCAGGAGAAGTTACTCCAAGGTCGTACACCGTTAAAGCTTTATTTGAGGCTTTGGATTTTGCAGGTATAGAAGAAGGACCCCAAAATGAAAGTAAGTTTCAAAATAGTACCTTGGTCTATTTGGGGATTGCAGCAGGTATTATCTATTTCTTTCTCTCGATTTTTGAAATAGGATATGAGATAGAGTTTTTAGAAGGTAAAGAAGCCATCAGTCGTACAGCTTTCTCACTGATTAAAGTCTTCACTTATTTTGGCTACGTATTATTTATGTTTGCCTGGGTCAGGCTAGCCGGTTTTTTTTCAAATTCCTTTTTGAAAATTGCAGCCTGGGCAATGATAGGGGCTAATCTTATTTGGGGTCTAGTCGATATCCTTGCTTTACAAACTGACTTTTTCAACCTGGGAGATTATTACATGGTTAAGATCAGTTCTTTTGGATTTTTTTATGTTTTGTTGGGAATGTCCTTTACTTCCTTCAAAAATCGCTATTCCTTCATCCCTTTGATCGTTGGAGTGCTTACCATAGTAGCTGGAGTTTTTTTGTTTTCCGGTATTGCAGCTTTTTTGGGGTTGATTCCCCTTACGTTGGGAGAAATCGGACAAATAGGGCTTATGATTTATTTTATAACAAAAATCGGGGGGGATTCTTCCCCCGATTCTCAAATCAAAGTATCAGAATTTTAGGATGAATTCCTGAAGGTTTTCAGAACGCTCCAATTGAATTTTTTTCCGAAGTCTATATCGGGCAATCTCCACTCCCCGAATCGTGATATTCATCAGATTGGCTATTTCCTTCGATGAAAGATTCATCCTCAAATATGCACTCAGTTTGATTTCCTGTGGACTAAGATCAGGGAATCTTGACTTGAATCGAGACATAAAATCTCCGTGTACCTCGTCGAAATGCATCTCAAACTGTTCCCAGTCTTTGTCACCGGCAATGTTTTTTTCAATGCTGGAAATGATCTTTTTGATTTCATTTTTGACCTCCTGATTTTTACTCTTTTTGATGATGCTGTTGAGATGTGATTTTGTCTGAACGATAAAGCCATTTTTATTGATCAAGTGCATCGTAGCTGAGGCCAATTCTTTATTTTTTCCCTGAATTTCAGATTTTAGTTTTTCAGTTTTGAGGCGTTCGATTTCTTTTTGAGAATCCTGCAAATCACTTTCCTTTTGCTCGATGACTTTGGATTGAGCGGCTTGAATCTTCGCGGTGGTTTTTTTCAATTTTCGATCAGCTATACGGAAGAGTAAGTAAAGCAGGGTGATCGTCAATATTGCATAAATTAGGTATGCAAGTGTCGATCGATACCATGGTGGCAATACTTTGAATGTAAACTGATCCTCCTGACCGACTTGATCATAGATATTTTTACTACGAACGTGAAGAATATAGTTGCCTTCTCTCAAGTTGGTAAAGGACCTATCCCTTCTGGTAGACCATTCGCTAAAGTCATCCTCAAAGCCTTCCAGCCAAAATTGATATTGAGTGGTGTTTTCATTGTTTGGAATAGGATTGCTTGCTTCAAATCTAAAATGGGCCATTTCATAAGGGACCGTTGTAATTTCCTCATTTGCCTCATTTGAATTTAAGGTGTCGTTGAGCCAGTAATTTCCTTCTGAAATAATGGAGTCTGATATTCCCGTAAGATATACCGATCGAATCATGGTAGGGAATACCGTCGATACTCTGTAGTTCCTATCAAGTTTATACCAAATGAATCCCTCATTTGCAGCAAATAGAACTTCATTCGGCCGAATCAGCGATATATTCTGCAAATCATCATTTAAGAAAGGCCTGATCTTATTGAAGATCTGATGATTCTTTTGATAGGTTCCATTGATTTGCTTTTCTAAGACTCCTACTTCGTCACTACCGATATAAAAGATATTACCTGCCGGATCTTCTACCATGCTTGTGGCTAAAAAATCATAATCGAAATAAGGCTCAAAATTGGGATCTTTCTCAAATCGATCTGAATCCGAATTATATCGATAAATACCATACTCCGTCGAAAAAACAACCTGATTATTGAGCTTCCACACACTGTTTAGCAGGGTGGTAGGCAATCCAGATTCTATTCCATAATATTTAGACTCTACGGAATCCAAAGCTTCATTAAGGCGAAGTCGATAGACTCCTTTGTAGCCATGTGCCATCCAAATATCTCCATTGCTGTCCTGTTCGATCAGTCGGGAGGATTCATCAAAACCCTTGATTTTCCGAAGGAATCGAGCTGATCCATTGGTAAGCTCAAACAGTAGAAGGCCATTGTAGCTACCGCTTATGATAAGATTTGGATGATCTTTCAGGCTTTGAAAATTCCAAATTCCATTTGGCCCTCCAAGAGATGATATATTCCGATTGTTTACACTAAATGCGCCATTATTTTGTGCCGAAAGCAAGAGATTTTGGATCTGCGAAATCTGATAAACTTGCCCTGTACCACCTGGAATAGGCTCAATCTCCGTTTCGTCTTCTGGGCTTTCTTCTTTTGAAAAAAGGCCATAATTGGTACCAAAGTAGAGTTTATCATCTTTCAGGTAGGCGTCATATCCTGTTCCTGGAAGACCTGAAAACTGATCAATCAAGCGGAAAGGCAGACTCAATTCTAGTAAGGTGATCCCATTGTTGTGACCTATCCAGAGATTTCCGACGGTGTCTTCAAAAAGTGATAGAATTGAATTATTTCTCAGCCCTTTTTCTTTGTTCATGCGGAGTAGTATGCGGCCATTCTGGTCTACTATAAAAATCCCATGTCGCTGCGTACCAAGGGCTATGTTTCCATTTCTAAGCCTAAGTGCACGGTTTATCTGAGTTTCAGATGGTAGATTAATTGACCATGGTTTGACTTGGCCAGGACTGATTTCAAAAATCCCCTCGTTTTGAGTGAAAACTAAGTGTCGGTTCCCAGCAAGGGAGATAAAGCTTACGACTACTTTATCACCAAAAAGCTCACTATTATCCATTGAGACCAATTTTCCAGTCTCTAAGGAAAGTAAACCTTTGCCACGTTGATTGACTACCAGGTTATTGTTTGCAAAGTGAAAACTCTCAAACACTGACTCTGCTTCCAGAACTTCCTCTAAATCCAATTTTTTATTGAAAATAAAGATATCCTCCAGTGTGCAGAAAACCACCTTATCCCGGATGAACAAGATCTTCCAAATCTCTTCTAGATTTTGCTTCTCAGTTGGCAACTTTTCCAATAGTGACTGGTATTGAAGCCTTCCTTGAGAATTGGCTTTGAAATATCCAAATTCTGCTTGTCCGGATACATATATAGTCCCAAACTCATCAATGGCTACATCCCGTATTTTGGTACTATTCGGCAAAGAGTACCGCCTCCATTCAGTACCATCATATTCCAGGAGTCCAAAGTTATTGGCCACGTAAATCATCCCCGATGTGCTCTGGGTAAAAGCAAAGTTTTGGATACCTCCCTGATAGTCGTTGGAAGAATAGTATTTCGAAAAAGGGAGACCGGGAACTTGAGCCTGAGCTGCCGATATAGAACCTATCAGAAGGATAATGATAAGCCGAATGATCATCTGTTATTTTGGGTTTTGGTTAAAGTTAAAAAAAAATGGCATGATGTATATAAAGTTGAGTTGAGTCTATCTCATTTGATCCAAAATATGCCATTTTAATCAAAATAAGGTTGGTTTTGGAATAGGCTGTGATGGTTCTGTGAAAATTATTTTAGCTATTTGATGTGTTATTGTGTGGGTTTGGTATTGGCTTGAAAATGCTTTTTTCCATTTTGGATTTTATCTTAATCAAAAAAACCTCTGAATTTTCGCAAAGCTACTTTGGAATAAAACACCCAGGGATAAATCATGCATCACCAAAGAATCAAGTATGTGATCTTAATTCTTTGATCCAATCAAAACAATTTAAATTTTGTTCGCAGGGTTTGGGAAATTATAAAATCTGATTATCCGCAATCATGCCAGTTGCCTTATTTTCTTTGCTTGGCTGGTTGGAAGACCGAAGACCGAAGCTTCCGGATTCCGATTCTTTCAGCAGACAATAAGCCGACTTTTGTCAATAATTGTAAGAAAGCGGATATCCATATTAGAGAAAGAGAAATTGGATGAAAGAAAAGCTCAGAATTTGATCTCAATTTCCCAAAAGCTCCTGAGCGATACGCTTTTTAATTCGACTGAGAATCTGTGCATTTTCCCCACTATCACTTTCGATCTCAAGGATTTTCGGTTGTGAGCTTTCTTTGAAAAAATCTTGGAGGTAAGCTTCCAATTCCTCGGAATCACGGGCTAATGCATAATCAAACCCTTGTTCCTTGGCCAAATAGGAAGCATCGAGTGTTTGCTCGGTCTCAAAGTATTCCTCCAACTCCGGTTGCTGCGATGGGCCTTCTATTAGCCTGAAAATTCCTCCTGCATGATTATTCAGTAAGATGATCCGCAAGTTGGGAGTAGGATAATTGTTCCAAAAGGCATTACGATCGTAGAAGAAGGCTAAGTCTCCAGTAATCAAAGTAACAAAGCCATCATTGACCCAAGCTGCTCCAACTGCAGTACTACTGCTGCCATCGATTCCGCTCGTACCCCTGTTGCAAAAAATTTCTTGAGGTCTTTTTCCCAAAAAGTTCAAGTATCTGACCGCCATGGAATTGGCTACCTGAATTTGTGAGTTTGCAGGAATATATTCTAAAACTCTTTTGAAAGTAGGATATTCACCAAATTCCTCTTGGTCAAGAAAGTGGAATAAATGATTTCTGACTTTTTCCTCCAAGCCTGACCATTTTTCTTGAAAGGCTTTGTCGCTCGAAAAGCCTTGTTCCGAAAGCCATTTTAAAAAGAATATAGCATCGCAATCAAGGAACTCAGTCAGACCCTGAAAAGGGTCACGGAGCCCTTGATGAGCTTGAATATGCCAATGCTCGACTTCATTCTTTCGAAGAAAAAGCTTTAATGATTTAGAAATCACTGATTTCCCGAAACTGATAACCAAGTCTGGTACTAAATCCTTACTGATGGGCTCGTTCCCTATCCAATGATCATGCAGAGTAACGGAGCCCGAAATCTGATGATTAGAAATCGTATCCGCAACTACTACCAGGTGCTGTTCTTCGCTAAGTTTCTGAAGAAGTTCAGAAATAGTGGGGTCTGGATTCTGTTGACCCGGTACGATTAGTATTTTTTTGAAAGCATTTAGTTTGGACTTGAGGTCATCAAGGTCCTCATTGGAAAGGCTTCTTTTACCTTCTCGAACTTGAATAATTGAAAGGTTGGGGGACGCAGAGAAAGATTCTCCTTTTTTGGGATAAAATGGCTCTCGAAGCGGAATGTTGATATGAACAGGCCCCTTAGGACCACTGATGCTCAAATTGATAGCCTCATTGACTATGCGCTGGGCAAACCAAAGTTGATCTTGGTGCTGAAAGCTATCTGGAAAGTCAAAACTTTCCTTTACATGCTTTCCGTAGACTTTGGTTTGATGAATCGTCTGTCCATCCCACTGATCGATCCACTCCGGCGGTCTATCAGCAGTAAGAATAAGTAAGGGGATTTCTTGAAAGAATGCCTCAGAAACAGCCGGAAAATAGTTTAGAGCTGCGGAACCTGAGGTGCAGACCAAAACTACAGGTTGTTTCAGTTGCTGAGCCATCCCCAAAGCAATAAAAGCTGCGGATCGCTCATCAGAAATTGTTCGTGTCTGTATTTCCGGATTCCTCGCAAAAGCAAGAGTCAAAGGGGCACAGCGAGAACCAGGAGAAAGAATTGCATGCCGAATGCCTTTTTTCGCACAAATGGCGACTAAATCTACGATGGCTTGCATGGTCAATTTTTGACTGTTTGAATGAATTTTCCGATGATATTACATTTCACCTCAGTCTCTTCCCATTCCTTCTCTGGATCAGAATCTTCGGTCACTCCAGCACCCGCATAGAGAGTAATAGTGTCCTGACTTAGCGAGGCCGTCCGTAGATTGACATAGATGGATGTTTTATTCTCAATGTTGACCGGTCCGATGAAGCCTGCAAAAAACTTCCTGTCAAAACCTTCATTCGCTTTTAGAAACTCATGCGCCTCTTTTCTCGGCATCCCGCAGACTGCTGAAGTAGGGTGGAGGAGTTGTAGCATGACAGATCCGAGCTGTGGAAAGTTGGTCTCTTTCATATTCACCCGAAAATCAGATCGAAGATGCAAAAGATTTCCGGCCATAACCGTTTTTGGACCATGTTCTTCGTATTCTCGAAGTCTGATTTTCTTAAAACAATCTACAATGTATCGACTGACAAGTGCTTGTTCCTCAATTTCCTTCTGAGTCCAGGCGGCTGATTTCAAAGGGTTTTCTCCTTGGGCTACTTGGGTGCCAGCAAGGGACATGGTATAAAAATGGTCTCCACTGGTCTCAATTAATATCTCAGGGCTAGCTCCCATCCAAGTACCTACATCGGGTAGGTGGAAGAAATTCACAAATGAATTGGGATAGGTGTGGATTAGATCCAGCAAGCTTTTTCCCAAGTCAAAATCTTCTGTCAATACCAAGGTTTTGGTTCGCGCAGGAACCACTTTCTCCATGGATCCCATTTTGACAGCTTCTATACTTTTTCGAACTAGCTCTAGAAAGTGTTCTTTATCTCCTCCGTTTTTTTTGATCTCTTGAGCAGAAAGTTTAGGGAAATGATCTGGAGCAAATTGAAGAGATCTATCTCCTTGTTCAGCAAACTTCTGAATCCATTCGGGTAGGTTGGTTTCGCTTTGATCTTTTGCAAAAGGGATTTTAAAATACTCCTTGGATTCTATAAAAAAGGCCGAATGATCGGCTTGATCTTCAAAAGGATGAACTATAAAGCCGGAAGGCACATCTTCGAGAGAAATATTGACTTTTCTTGCCAGCTTCGAATCATCGAAAACCACTTCCAACTCATTACTTTTTGGTCTTTTCCACAAAGCAAAAGAACCACCGAATTGGAATCCTGCATGAAGAATTTGCTGAAGAGCCTCGTACTGGGAAATGGATTTGGCTGCTAAGGATTCAATCATTTTTTATCTAAAATAGCCATTGTAATTCTGCTTACGCAGCAAAGGGCCTCTTGTTCGTTATAGATTTTTATTTCCCAAACCTGGGTACTTTTTCCTAAATGTATGGCTTTTGCAATGCCTTTTACTCTTCCTGAACGGACAGATTTGAGGTGGTTTGCGTTGATTTCCAATCCAACACAAGTTTGACTCTTCAAATCAATGGTTAAGGAAGCTGCTACGCTTCCCAGCGTCTCTGCTAGCACTACATTCGCTCCACCGTGTAACAAGCCCATCGGTTGTTTGGTTCTGCTATCTACGGGCATGGTTGCACATATGAAGTCATCCCCAATTTCTGTAAAAACAATATCCAGATGGCTCACCATGGTGTTTTGACCGCTTTGGTTGAGCTGTTGCAAGGAAGGCTTTGTTTTAAAAACCATGAATTCTATTGGGAATTGATTTTATTTGAACTTTGACAAAAATATAGAAAATGCAGCGAAAAAAAATTTACTTAGTCAGACATGGGCAGACCGATTTCAATCTCAAAGGAGTAGTACAGGGAAGTGGGATAGACGCACCTATCAATGAAACCGGTAGATCTCAAGCAGCTGCATTTTTTGAAGCATACAAGGATGTCGAGTTTGATCAGATCTACCATACTTCTCTCATTCGAACTCGCCAGTCCATCCAGCAATTTGTGGATAGAGGAATTCCCACCACAGCTTTAGCGGAATTGAATGAGATTTCATGGGGTGAATACGAAGGAACTCCGATGACTCCACAGGAAAATGAGTATTACCTGCATATGCTGCATCAGTGGCAGGAAGGAAATTTAGACTATGCGATAGCCGGAGGAGAAAGTCCCAATCAAGTAGCGGTAAGGCTACAGCGGGGGATAGATAAAATAATTTCGGGTCCGGGAGAAACAATTCTGGTTTGTATGCATGGTAGAGCCATGCGTATATTTTTGAGTTTGATTTTTCACTACGACCTGCGCTACATGGATCAATTTGAGCACAGCAATCTGTGTCTTTATTTACTGGAGCAACTTGGAGAGGATAGATTTGTGCTACGAAAAGCAAATGACCGAGCCCATCTTAAAGCTCTGTAAGCAATTTACGGCTTTTGGCTTTTGACTCCTTGATCTGTGTTTGCTCACTCAGAAAATTCTCAAAAACTGATTCATTCTTGGTCAAATCATAAACTCGAAATGCAATGTCTTCAAGTTTTAAAGATTTTTTTCCTGAAACTTCTACTAAAAAGTCGCCAAGAAAGCATTCATCAAAATCACAGGAAGGAATTTCAATGAAAAGGGCAAGTTCAGAGTTGCCTTCGTAGCTTTTGGTATCAAAAGAAGAAAATTGCTCTTCTATCTGATTCAGTGCTATTTTATGCTGTTTGAGTTCCTGAGATTGGAAGATGACCAAAAAAGTTTTGGATTCTGGTTGAATCGCTTGAACCTGTAGTCCTACAAAAGTGAATAATATGACTGCCAGAAACTTTCTCATGCCTTAATATAAACATTAAAGTCCTCGGAAAGCAAATTTGTTTGAAGGCAAAAAATAAACCCCGAGAAAATTTCCCGGGGTTTGAATTTTATTAAGCTTTTGCGGTACGCTTCTTTTTTGGCTTTTCTTCGACGATTTCGTCTTCGACGCCTGCCAAGATTCTTCCGCAGTGCTCACACACAATGAGTTTCTTCTTTTCACGAATATCTGCCTGACGCTGTGGTGGAACGGTATTGAAACAACCGCCACAAGCTCCACGCTTCACCATCACTACTGCAAGACCATTTCTCGCATTAGCTCTGATTTTTTCATAAGATCTGTAGAGTCTGTCATCCACTTTTTTGATGGATTTTTCTCTTTCTGATCTCAACTTATCTTCTTCTGCCTCACTTTCGGAGACAATTGTAGACAATTCGTCTTTCTTTTGATCTAGATCTTTCTGTCTGTCCTTCATGACAGCATTCAAATCATCAAGATCTAATTTCTTCTGGTCGATTTTTGCGCCTGCTTCTGCGATCTTCTTTTTCGAAACTTGAATTTCAAGATCCTGAAGCTCCAATTCCTTAGTGATAGCATCGTATTCGCGGTTATTGCGAACATTCATTTGCTGCTCCTGATATTTCTTAATCAGTTTTTCAGACTCTTTAATGCTTTCCTTGAAATTCTTGATGTCCTGTTCGTAGGCTTCAATTTCATTTCGGAATTTTTCAAGTCTGGTCTCATAACCGGCGATTTCATCTTCGAGATCCTGAACCTCCTCAGGCAGTGCTCCCCGTACTTTGATGATCGCATCCAGTTTAGAATCTATCAGCTGTAAATTGTGTATAGCGTCGAGTTTTTGTGCTACTGTACTTTCCATGTACTATCGGTAGGATGTGGGATTTGTAACTACTTTCGTCAAATAGAGTGCAATATTAGGAAAATTTTGCGACAATAGTTCTGATAGTAACTCTTTTGTAAAAATTTCGCTTTCATAGTGCCCGATATCGCAAAGCATGAGCTGGCCCTCTGCATCAAAAAACTCATGGTATTTGACGTCTGCGGTCACAAAAGCATCCGCGCCTTGTCTTTTTGCATCTCCCAAAAGGAATATTCCTGCCCCGCCACAAACAGCTACTTTTTTGATAGGTTTCCAGCGAAGTGCCGTGTGCCTCACTACCTGAAGGTTCATTCGCTCTTTGAGATAGTCCAAAAAGTCTAGCTCATCCATTGGCGATTCCAATTCCCCTATCATTCCAGCACCTACCTCCTGATTTTCGTTTTCAAGGTCTTGAAGGTAGAAGGCCACTTCTTCATAAGGATGGCTTTTTTTCATCGCAGACACCACCTTTTGACTCAAATATTTTGGCAGAATTACTTCCGCTCGAACTTCAGGTTCGTAGGATGGAACCCCGGCTTTTCCTGAGTATGGATTGGCGGCATCGGATGGAGTAAAAGTTCCCATTCCATTGACTTGAAAAGAACAGTCTTTGTATTCCCCAATCTGTCCTGCACCGGCTTGGTAGACAGCGCCTAGCACTTGGTTTTTTGAGTCTTTAGGCACAAAAAAAGTAAGCTTGCTTAAAATCCCCTTTTTGGGCTGAAGAATCTTGGGATTGAGAAGTGAAAGACGATCTGCGATCCGCTTGTTTACTCCATGGGAGACATGGTCGAGATTGGTATGAATGGCGAAAATCGCGACATCGTTTTTGATTGCTTTGATGACAGTTCGCTCCACGTAGTTTTTCCCCGTGAGGCTTTTCAGACCTTTGAAGACAATCGGATGATGGGCCACCACCAAATTTACTCCGAGTTGGATAGCCTCGTCTATTACCTCCTCCGTGCAATCCAAAGAACAAAGTATGCCTTTGACAGGCTGATTGGGATCTCCTGCTATCAGCTGTGCATTGTCGTAGGACTCTTGGTAGGCAGGAGGTGCAAGTTGATCTAAAAATGAAATGATGTCTCGGATTTTGTATTCCATGGTTTTTTGTTTCTTTGATCAAAAATAAGAATTCTTCTAGATGCGAGGGTTGCTTTTTCTTTTGTTTCCTTTTTCTGTTCTCTACGATGGCATCACCCGCCTACGCAATGCGTTTTATCACTGGGGTCTTTTCAAATGCACTGATTCCAAGATTCCGGCGGTTGTCGTTGGTAACTTAAGAGTGGGAGGGACCGGCAAAACTCCCATGGTTGAATTTCTGATTCGAAGCTTTCGCTCGGATCATGCTGTAGCCACCTTGTCAAGAGGTTATGGAAGGATAACAAAGGGTTTTCGAAGAGTCAACTCAGACTCAAAAGTGGCAGAAGTAGGTGATGAACCCTACCAATTACACCAAAAGTACGGACAGGATATTCAGGTTTTTGTCTCTGAGAATCGTGTTTTGGGAGTGGAAGAAATCTTGAAAGAGCCTAAGGTCCCAAGTTTACTGATACTAGATGATGCCTTTCAGCATAGGGCTATTCGTGCACAGGCTTATATTCTGTTGACTACTTGGAATGATCCTTTTTTTAGGGATTTTCTCCTGCCAACAGGAAGACTTCGGGAAAGTCGCCAAGGTGCTAAAAGAGGCGATGTGATAGTGGTGACCAAATGTCCAAGCTCTCGAACTTTGCAGCAAGAAGATGAGATGAGGAGGCAAATTCAGTCTTATTCGGGTGATACTACACCTGTATTCTTTTCTTCTATCGATTATGGAAAGCCTCAACCTATAAATCATCAAGAGGCTTTTTCCCCACATGTGATTCTTTTCAGTGGTTTGGCCGATTCCAGTGCGCTGAGGGCTTATTGTGAGAAGAATTATCAAGTCTTGGATGTGGTAGATTTTCCTGATCATCACGCTTATTCTGAAAAGGATTATGAGTTGCTCAAGCAAAAGGCATCAGCTCATGGAAGTAAGAATTTGGTCTTTTTGACGACAGAGAAAGATGGGGTAAAAGTTAAATCCCAGCTTAAGAAAGGATTTTTGGGAGAAATTCCGATTTTTGTCCTACCAATAGAGGCCCAGTTTGAGCAAGAGGAAGCGACAGCGCTATTACAACTAATCCAACAAAAAGTCTTTGGAAAAGACCACAAAGGTGAATAAATCCATACTCGCAGTATTTATATTCTTTTTTTTAGGATTGATTCAGCATTCCTTTGCGCAGCGCCCTATTCCCCAAAATGGACGGCAGGTTCAAAACCCAAATCAGCGAGTGCAGCAGGAAGCTTTGCAGCAGGGAGAAGTTGAAGGAGAGGAGCAAACGGGTAGGAGAACTCTTTTGGACGATAGTACCCGGATGGTTTTTGGGCCTACCACTGCCTTGTTTTTCTATGAAAAAGATATCAAGCGAAACAGTTTGACACTTTATCCCCAAGATACTTCATTGACCAATTTTCATAATTATGACCCTCGTGCAAAGGGTGGTTGGAAATATCAGGACTTGGGAAATATCGGCTCCGCTGCCCAGCCTATTTTTTATGAAATACCTGATCAAATTGGTACTCGATCTGGATTTCATGCATACG
Source organism: Algoriphagus sp. NF (assembly GCF_028823735.1). Classification (NCBI taxonomy): domain Bacteria; kingdom Pseudomonadati; phylum Bacteroidota; class Cytophagia; order Cytophagales; family Cyclobacteriaceae; genus Algoriphagus; species Algoriphagus sp. NF. The sequence continues at coordinate 56,073 of NZ_JAPEIB010000017.1, read as the reverse complement.
ACATTTATTATCACAATCCCGAAACCAGAAAGTACTTCGATACCAAGTCTCCCTTTACCAATATGTCAGCATTTTTTGGTGGAGGGAATCGAAATATGCTGGATTTGGAGTTTGCCCGAAATGTGAATCCGCGATGGAATATTGGATTTGAATTCCATACAATTCGCTCCCGAAAAACACTAAATCCAATCGCGAGGGATGACAATATGGTGGAGCAGACATCCTACTCGCTGCATACCAATTATCGTTCTGAAAATGGCCGATATTGGCTTCTAGGCAATTTCTCAAGGATGAGGCATGTAGTAAACGAGATTGGTGGAATTATTCCTCCTGAAGAGGACTCTACCTCAGTTTATTTCACCTATGAAGATGCCAAAGTTTGGTTGCGAAACTCCCAAGCGAGAGACCTGAGACAGGATTACCATTTCTATCACGAGTATAAGGTAAGGGATGGCCTCCAGATCTATCACGTTTTCGATAGAAAGAGTCAGGATATCAGGTTTGATGCCTTGCTGAATTCGACTGACTCTCTTTTTTATCCCTCTGCTAGATTGCTGGAGCCCGACACCACGAGAAATATCCATGATTTTTCGGAATGGAAAAATGAATTCGGATTGAAGGGAACCTTCGGAGGCTTTTTCTACAATGCCTATGCAATGCTCCGAAATGGTAGAATGCAAAACCCTGCTTTCGAAAGCGACAATACCTTCAATGAGGTATTTATCGGCGGGCAACTTATCGGCAAACTTTCCGAGAAGTGGTCATTAAGTGCAGATGGGGAATACCTACTTCCCGGTGCCTTTCGGATTCATGGAGTTTTTCAATCTCCCTGGCTGGATGTGGAATATACCAAGGCACTTTACAAACCCAGTTCCATGCAGCAGCGATATGCCGGTAATCACTTCAACTGGGACAATGATTTCGACAATGTTGGCGTGGACCAAGTTACCGGGACGCTAAAACTAGATATCGGCAAAGCTAAAATAAGACCGGGCTTGACTATCAACCGAGTAAATAATTACATCTATTTTGATGAAAACAGGTTACCTGTTCAGGCAGATGGAGAAGCGTTTATGCTGATGCCAAGTGTAAAATCAGCTATCCGGGTAGGTAAAAAATTCCAGTGGGATGCTGAAGTGATTTTCACAAGTGTATCCGGAGGGGCAGCTGATGCATTTCGAATTCCTGAGTTATTTGCAAATACCCGTTTTTACTTCGATAGTCCTGCATTTGATGAAAATGTATTCCTGCAGTTTGGATTGGATATTCGCTATCACTCTTCTTATTTTGCGGATGCCTATTGGCCATCTCATCAGCAGTTTTACCTCCAAAACACCTTTGATGTGTATGCCTATCCGGTGGTTGACGTGTTTTTGAATTTCCGAATCAACAGAACTCGAGTTTTGCTGAAATACAATCATTTGAATTCGGGGATGATGAGTCGAGAGGGGTATTTTGTAACGCCTGACTACACTGGAATTCGATCCTTTATTGATTTGGGAATCACATGGTATTTATTCGATTGATGGTGTCCTGAACCTGAAGGATGAATTGAGGTTTGATTAAAAGACGTTTGAAGAAAAAGATTGGTTGACTGATGAGTTGGCAAGAAAGTACGAAAGAAAAAATGCTGAATCTCCAGCTACCTACAGATCCCCGATGGGTGGGAATAGCTGAGATGCAGATTGAAGATATTTTGGTTGATCATGCTTATTGCGAGCAAAAGGCGGCTTCCTCCTGCATTTCCTTGATCATCCGATACAATGATTTGGATGAACTTGTTGATACTTTGACTCCGATCGTAGCGGAGGAGTGGGGACATTTTGAGCGGGTCATGGAACAGCTTCGTAAAAGAGGGATGCGATTTGGGAAGCAACGAAAAGATGAATATGTGGCAAAGCTTAATGACTTTGTTCGCAAAGGGGGGAGCAGAAAAGATCAGCTGACAGAAGGATTACTCATGAATGCACTCATTGAGGCAAGAAGCTGTGAAAGATTCAAGCTTCTGTCCAAAAATATTGAGGATGAGGAGCTTCGGAAATTTTACTATGAGTTGATGATCTCGGAGGCTGGCCATTATGTGACCTTTATTGATTTAGCCAGAAAATACCAAGATCCTGAAAAAGTAAATAAGCGTTGGAAGGAATGGCTTGAATTCGAGGCTGAGGTAATGAAAAATATGGAGCTCCGAGGTGATCGAATGCATTAAGCAATATCTTAGGAAGTATCTTCGTGAAATGCTTATACTTATTGGCAGAAATAAATTTTGAATAAAGAAATTGTTCTAAAAGCGGACAGAATATGAATTTGATCGAAAATATGCGTGAGGCGACCAAGTCAGTGCAGGTGAATATCCTGCGGACAATTTTGACTGGTGCCATCATTGCCATTGGGATTTCTTCCTTGGTTGGAATGTTGACAGCCATTGACGGAATCAAAGCACAGATTGCCGAGAGTTTTTCTGGATTGGGTGCCAATACTTTTGACCTGCGAAATAGGGGGTTTTCCGGAGGTAGAGCCATCCAAGAAGGGGAGAAGGAGAAGACCTATCCGATCATTACTTACAAGGAATTCATGGAGTTCAAGAATGAATACTCTGCCTATGGGATTTCCACAGTTTTCACCCGAGTGTCGGGTTCCGCTGAGGTTAAAAGGGACTCTAAAAAGTCTGATCCAAATGTTCGAGTAGTAGGAGCCGATGATAATTATCTTTCTATCAAGGCCATTAAGTTGGATGCAGGGCGAAACTTTTCAAATGTCGAGATCCGCTATGGAAACAATGTCTGCATCATTGGAAAGGAGATCAAGGAGATACTATTTGAATCAAACGAGAATCCAGTCAATGAAAAGATAACTGTCTATGGCCGACCTTATACCGTAATTGGGGTATTGGAAGAGCAAGGAGGCGTAGGTAATGATCAAGGAGCTGATCGTCAGATATTGATTCCTGTGGAAAATGCTTCTCGACTGGATCAACGTGGTACCTTCCGATATCAGGCTACTTCCGTGGCTTCTGGACCGGATAGATTGGAGTATGAAATGGGTCAGGCGATTGGGATTATGAGAAAAATCCGTCAAGACAGAGTAACTGAAGAGGATTCTTTTGAACTGACAAAAAGTGAGTCTGTGGCTGAGAGCTTGGAGGAAGTAGCAGGTTACTTGCGAATTGGAGGTTTTGGAATCGGGTTTATCACCCTTTTGGGTGCATCAATTGGTCTTATGAATATCATGCTCGTTTCAGTTACCGAGCGAACTCGTGAAATTGGAATCCGGAAAGCTTTGGGCGCAACTCCACTTCGGATCCGTCAGCAGTTTTTGATCGAGGCAATTGTGATTTGCCTTTTTGGTGGAGTGGTAGGCGTTTTACTGGGGATTACCATCGGAAATGTCATCGCCAACTTCATTGGCCCAGGAGGTTTCTTGGTGCCGTGGCTTTGGATGTTTGTGGCATTCGTGATTTGTGTGGTTGTTGGCTTGCTCTCGGGATATTTCCCCGCTTTCAAAGCAAGTAAATTGGATCCAATTGAATCCCTTCGATACGAATAATCAAAAAACCCGCTGAAAACTTAATTCCAGCGGGTTTTTTTGACTTTAATTTTTTTAATAAAACTATCCCAACCAAGCGCTCCAAGGTATTCTGCTGAGAATAAGCACCAAACCCACAGCGTAAAGCATGTAAATACTTCTGAATTTTGCTCGGGATGTTTGAGCCTTTTTAGCACGGCTGTAGCCGATAGTAATTAGCACAATCGCCACGATGTTGATAAGTGGATGCTCCAAAGCCGTCAATCTAGCAGCAGGATCAGACATAGCTCCTCCGCCTTGTAGAAGCGATAGTCCTACTGGACTCACAAAGTAAAGAATCAGGCCAAGGAGTAATTGGACATGGGAAAGGATGAAAGCAATCAGTGCTATTTTTCTGTCTTTTTCTGTAAACTCACGTCCACTGAGTGAGCCGATAAGCATTAAGAAGATCACGACTATTAGTGCGATGAGCACTAAGTAAGCCAGTCCGGAGTGTGCATGTTGTAATCCTGTGTACATAGTTCGAATTGTTTGTGTGAAAATAGCTGAAAATGGAAAAAGGTTTCCAAAAAGACCGAAAATTAGTCGACAAATAGCACTAAGCCTTTGAGGTACTCTGTCTCAGGGTGGAAAATATTGATTGGATGATCTGCAGGTTGCGAAAGCTGATGAAGTATTCTAGTTCTCCTGCCAGTTTCCATGGCAGCTGCTGTGACTGTATGCGCAAAAAGGTTTTTGTCCACTACCTGAGAGCATGAAAAAGTAAATAGAATTCCCCCTTTTTTAATTCGTTTGAGAGCTTCTGCATTCAGTCGTTTGTAAGCCTGAACCGCATTGTGGCGGGCTTTGATGTTTTTGGCAAAAGCCGGAGGATCCAAAACGATAATATCATAATCGTCTCCTATTTCACGGATGTATTTGACTACATCGGCCACTTTGGATTCGTGCCTGCCTTTGATCTCAGGATTGAGCTTGATGTTTTCTTCTGTGAGCTCGATGGCTTTGGCCGAAATATCCACCGAATGAACTTCTTCTGCACCTTCTAGAAGAGACAAAACTGAAAAACCTCCTGAATAACAGAAGGTATTAAGGACTTTCTTCCCCTTGGAATAATCCGCCAAAAGCTTTCTGTTTTCTCGCTGATCGATAAAAAAGCCTGTTTTCTGACCTTTATCCCAATCAATCCGGTAGGTGGCTCCGTATTCTTGAACCAAATCTGTATCCGGACTACCATAAACCCAATTGTTTTCATGGATTCCAAAATGCTTGGGCAGTGTCTCAGAGCTCTTATCAAAAATAGCTTTTAGCCTTTTACCATAGCAATTCTGCAGCGCTTTGCTGATGTTTTCCAGATGCTGGTGCATCCCAATTTGATGACATTGGATCACGGCTGTGCCATTGTAAAAGTCTATAATCAAGCCGGGTAATAAATCACCTTCCCCGTGAATCAAACGGTACACATTGGTATGGCTGCTATCTGTCAAGCCCAAGCTGTTTCGTAGTTGAAAAGCGGACTGGATTTTTTCATCCCAAAAATTCTGATCAATTTCTGATTTTTCGAAAGAGATCATTCTTACCATGATGGAACCATTGGAAAAGTGTCCGATTCCTAAGAATTCTCCTCCTCTTGAATAGACACTGACAAGCTCCCCGTTTTCCAGATCGCTTTCTTGCTCAGCAATAGCGCCTGAGAATACCCAATGATGCCTTCTTTTAAGAGAGATTTCTTTTCCTTTTTTGAGGATGATTTTAGGATAGTTCATGGGATTGAATTTTTGATTTGGGAAATAGAAAACTTCCGATGACCATTCCCAAAATACTGCCTGCCAAGCCAAACAGATGGGTGGCTATATCGGAAGGAATGAAATTCATGAAAAGGTAAGTAAGCATTCCTGCAATCATAGACAAAAATGCTCCGCCTCGAGAGGCTTTTTTCCAATAAAAGCCTGCCGTGAGCGGTACAAACAGGGAAACCAACATCAAAATGGAAGCTCCAGCAACCAGATCGTAAATATTTGATTTCCAACTAGCCATAATGGTAGCGATGATTGCCACCAAAACTACATTGATCCTTAGAATCCAAAGGAAGTGCTTGTCTGATAAATTTTGTCCAAAATAGGGTTTGATGATATTTTCTGAAATGATAGCAGAGGGAGCTAGCAGGCCAGAACTAGTGGTACTCATAATGGCCGAAATTAGGGCTCCGAAAAAGACAATTTGAATGGGTAATCCGCCGTGCTCGAGAATCATTCTTGGTAGGAGCATTTGATTATTGTCTAGGGATAGTTCGGGATAAAGCACACGAGCACCCAAGGCAATAAACAATGGAAGCAAACCAAATGACAAATAGAATATTCCGGCCAAATAGGTAGACTGTACCGCTACTTTTTGACTTTTGGCAGACATCACCCGCTGGTAAATATCTTGACTGGGTATGGAACCTAAGCCCAAAATCATCCAAGCTCCTAGGTAATTGAGCCAAGCAGTGGGAGTGGCGTCAGGAATGAATCGAAAGCTGCCCTCAGGTGCTTGATCGATCACATTAGAAAAGCCTCCCGCTTGTTTGGCAACCATGACTGCTACCCATAGTAAACCAATGACAATAACTGTGGTCTGAATGAAATCGGTAATGGAGATGGCCCACATTCCTCCTAGAAAGGTATAAAGAACGACCACTCCGGCTGCGATCATAATTCCCTGAAATATGCTAAGGTCTGTGACTGCACCTAAGACTAAACTCAAAGCAACCAATTGTGCAGCAACATAACCGAAATATGCCGGAATCATAAAAATGGATGCTGTCAGTTCTACTTTCCTTCCGTAGATTCTTCCAAAGACGTCCCCGATGGTCAGGACATTCATCCGATACATGGGCTTCAAGTAAAAAGCTCCAAAAAGAATCAAACAGAGAGCGCCTCCAAAAGGATCTTCTATTACGCCAAGAAGTCCTTCTTCTAGGTAGACCGAGGATGCTCCAAAAATTGTTTCTGACCCAAACCAAGTGGCGAATAGGGCGGAAGCCGAAAGGAAGAGGGGTAGAGACCTGCCTGCTAGGACAAAATCCCCCGAGTTTTTGACAAGCCGTGAGGACCAGATGCCGATCCCCACGGTGATTGCCAAATAAACGATGATGGCCGTCAGTAACAACCCGACTAGCCTTTAGCGTACATCTTTTCCCGCAAGGCTTTTATTTCCTCACTTTCCAAGTAATCATCATAGCTAGTCCGTCTGTCAATCACACCATTTGGAGTGAATTCTACTACTCTATTGACCGTGGACTGCACAAACGCATGGTCATAGGAGGAGATGAAGACTGTCCCGTTAAATTCAACCACGGCATTGTTAAATGCGGTGATGGATTCTAGGTCAAGGTGATTGGTAGGTTCATCCAAAACCAGGAAGTTTGGATTTTGAAGCATCATTTTGGAAATCATGCAGCGGACTTTTTCACCTCCTGAGAGCACTGTACATTTCTTCAAAGTCTCCTCACCTGTGAAAAGCATTCGACCTAAAAAGGTTCTGACATAAGCTTCTTCCTGATTGCTGGAATATTGCCGCAGCCAGTCGATGAGGTTCAGGTCAGAATTAAAATACTTGGAATTTTCATTGGGTAAGTAGGCTTTATTGATCGTGACCCCCCATTTGAAAGTGCCTTTGGTAGGCTTTTGCTCTTCCATGATGGTCTCAAAGAATTTGTTGACCGCTTGCTTGGTTTTGGAGATGAAAGCGATTTTATCGCCTTTGTCCACCATTAGATTTACATCTGTGAAATAGGTCGTTCCATCTTCCACCAACTCTAAACCCTCAGACATGAAAATCTGATCTCCAGCTTCACGCTCTGGCTTGAAAATGATGCCCGGGTATTTTCTAGAACTTGGCTCAATGTCGTCCACGTTCAGTTTTTCAAGCATTTTCTTTCTTGCGGTTGCCTGCTTGGACTTGGCTACATTCGCAGAGAATCTTGCAATAAATTCCTGAAGTTCCTTCCGCTTTTCCTCCGCTTTTTTGTTTTGATCAGATCGTTGCTTGAGTGCAAGCTGTGACGATTCGTACCAGAAAGTATAGTTTCCTGAGAAGATTTTAATCTTACCAAAATCAATATCTACGATGTGCGTTGAGACCTCATCCAGGAAGTGTCGGTCGTGAGACACGACAATGACTAGGTTCTTAAAATTGATCAAGAAGTCTTCCAGCCAAGCAATGGTTTCTGCATCCAAGTCGTTGGTCGGTTCATCAAGAATCAGGATATCTGGATTGCCGAAAAGGGCTTGAGCGAGCAAAACCCGAACTTTTTGATTACCAGCCAGTGCTTTCATAGGCTGATAATGTATGTCTTCGGATATGCCTAGACCAGAAAGTAGTGCTGCGGCATCAGATTCTGCATTCCAACCATCCATTTCCGCAAATTCGGCTTCGAGTTCTGATGCACGAATGCCATCTTCTTCCGAAAAGTCTGGCTTCATGTAGATCGCATCTTTCTCCTCCATGATGGAGTAAAGTTTTTTGTGACCCATCAACACGGTCTTCAGTACCTCTATCTCATCGAATTCGAAGTGATTTTGCTTCAAAACAGCCATCCGTTGGCCGGGGGTGATATGAATACTTCCTGAGGTACTGTCGATTTCACCGGAGAGGATTTTCAAAAAAGTGGATTTCCCTGCTCCATTAGCTCCGATGACCCCATAGCAGTTTCCAGGTGTAAATTTTAGATTTACATCTTCGAAGAGGGTTCGTTTTCCAAACTTGAGGGAAAGATTATCTACAGAAATCATGGTACTAGTTGTGTTTTTTTTGAAGGCGCAAAGATAGGAATAAATATTTCCTTGACTATTTATTCTCCTCCGCTAATCAATCCATTTCAGTGCTTACAAGAAGCAGATAACATTTTTCAGTCTCTATGCTTATATTGATCGGGAATTTATGCTGCTGAAGCCGGATGGGAAGATTTTACCTACTCACTATATTTATTTTAATTTTTTCTGTGTCTTATGCTGTTAAAGCTCAGGTTTCCACAGTTGGAACGGAGTTTTGGGTAGGCTTTATGGATAATAACAGGATCCCCCCGAGTAATGGAGGTTCAGGTGCGCCGGATTTTGCAGTCTTGATCATCACAGCTAATGAAGATGCCGATGGAAGTATTGAATACCTTGGCAGGACGGCCAATTTCTCTTTGAATGCAGGGCAACAATACACGCTTCGTGTTCCTTCGGAGGACTTGGATTTGCTACACCGTAGTTCAGCTGTTACCCAGAATAAGGGGATTTATATTTCCAGCACAGGGAAAATTGCAGTCCATGCCTACAATGAACGTTTTCGAAGTGCGGACGGAACAGTCATTTTACCAGTTTCAGCCTTGGGTACAGATTATTTTATCACCTCCCACTATGAAACGCTCACTGCCAATGTCAATTTCAACGGAAATATCAATGATGAAAGTACGCTTTTGGTCATCGCTACTGAAAATGACACGGAAGTAGAAATCACCCCTTCTGTCGGCAATATTGGTGGTGGCCCTGCTGGAGCTCCCTATACCATCCGGCTGAATCGGGGACAAAGCTATCAGCTTAAAGCAAAAGCTGATTTGACGGGTTCTCGGGTACGAGTGATTGGTGCCGATGCCAATGAATGTAAAAAGATCGCTGTATTTGGAGGAAATAAATGGACTTCAGTTGGGAATTGTGGGGAGGCAAATGATCACCTCTTTCAGCAAGCTTATCCTATCAATACTTGGGGTAGTTCCTTTGTGCATGTAGCCCTATCTGGCCGGACTTCGGGTGAGCTAGTGAAAGTCCTAGCTGCTGAAGATGGAACAGAAGTAAGAGTAAATGGGGCCTTGGAAGGGACTATTGACCAAGGAGAATGGTTGCCGCTTGAATTTGGAATCAATGAGCATGGTAAGATAGAGACGAGCAAACCTGCATCAGTTTCGGTTTTTTCAAAAAGCCAAGCCTGTAACGAACCGACTGCACCTGGATCGACTACAGGAGATCCATTTATGATCACTTACAGTCCCAGCGAACAATTTTTGAAGCAATTAACATTCATCTCTTTGGACTTGCCTTCCATTGTGAATCATTATGTAAATGTGGTGGTCCGAGCTGGAACGCAGGATGGTACCATATTGGATGGACAAAATGTAGGTGGAAGGTTCTTTCCCTTGCCAGGAGATCCTAATTTTTTGTATGCCAGAATCAATATCTCACAAGGTGTTCACCGCTTGACAAATCCGGATGGATTTGCTGCCTATGCCTATGGATTTGGCGAACTGGAGTCTTATGGATATGCGGCTGGGGCAGCTTTGGATAATCTAAACTTTGAAACTCAGGCGAATTACGAATTTGACGTCTCAGGAGATAATGTGGCTTGTCTGAATCAACCTGGAGATTGGATCATCAACTCTGAAAATCCTGATTTCAGCTATTTCGTCTGGGACTTTGGGGATGGAAGTAATTTGCAAGAGGGTCAAGAGGTAAATCATACATTTAGTCAGGCTGGTGAATATGAAGTGACTGTTTTAGCAGCTTTGAGTCCTAATTCCTGTGATCAACAAGAGGAAGTAACCTTCACTGTGACGGTATTGGATTCCTCAGGAGAGGTAGTCGGTTCTGAATCGGCCTGCCCCGAAGTGGAGGAGCTGCTTTACACCTTTGAAAATTTTGAAAATGTAGAACGGGTTGAGTTTGAAGTCGATGGGGGAGAGTTGACGGAAATCAATGAGCTATCCGCTGTCGTCAGATGGGGTGTAGCTAATGATAATGCAAGCCTAACAGTGACGCCTATTTCCCTTAATGGCTGTCCCGGAGAGCCAATTACATACCCTGTTGTAATCAATCAACGAATAGACGCGATACTAGCTGAAGGACCGGAGCAAGTTTGTTTTGATCCTGCTGCTTTACAAACCTACACCGTACCAAACGGACCTACAGGAAGGTCTTACACTTGGACCGTGACAGGAGGACAAATCATCAGTGGGCAAGGAAGTCCTGAAATTGAGGTTAGCTGGGATCAACCGGATATCACAGGTGAGGTTTCATATACTGTTAGAAGTTTAATCGATTCCCTTTGCGAGGGTGAATCAGGAACCCTTGATGTGCGAGTTGAATCTGAATTTTTGGTTTCAATCGAGGAGCTTATTCCGGTGAGTTGTTCGGGTTTTGAAACAGGGGCTATTGACCTCGAAATCCAAGGAGGAGTAGGGCCCTATGAAATCGAATGGTCCCATGACGGCAATCTACAACAGGAGCGGGCAGGCAATTTATCAGTTGGTACCTACACGGTGAAAATCACCGATCAACTAGGCTGTGAAAGATTAATAGAAAATATTGAAATAGTTGAACCCTTACCTCTTGAGCTTCAATCTCAAAACCCCGTAGGTGTGTCTTGTTTTGGAAAACCTGATGGCTCAATTTCTTTAAGTATTACCGGAGGTGTTTCTCCGTATACTATTGATTATGAAGGGGTAAATACTTTTTCTGGAAATCTTCAATTGAGTGATTTACCACAAGGACTTTATGATTGGGAAGTGGTAGATGCAAATGGTTGCGTCTTACCAATTTCCTTTGAAATCACCTCCCCACCTGCGCTAGAGGTGGAGGTAAGGCTGGAAAAGCCTGCCTGCCCGGGTGGGAGCAATGGAGAACTATTTGCCTTCCCGGCTGGAGGCCAGGCCCCATATGTGTATGACTGGGACGGTCAAGGGAGTGGAGAACTACTAACAGGTCTCTCAAAAGGAACCTATAATGTATCTGTGATCGATAGTCAAGGTTGTGTCAGTTTGGGGAATGGAGAGGTGGTAGAGACTGCCCCGCAGGTAAGAATGCCAACCGGGTATAATCCGGAAGATGGCTCTCTTTTCGAAGGTATTTCTAATTGCGAGGTAGAATTTGAACTATGGATCTATAATCGCTGGGGACAATTAGTGTATCAAGGGTCTATAGGTTGGGATGGTTTTCTTGAAAATGGGCAAGAAGCTCCAACCGGAAATTACTCCTATTTGGCGCGCTATTTATTCCCTCTTGAAGATCAAGTCCAAACACTTGAAAAGCGTGGTGGTTTCCTTTTGGTTAGGTAAATTTGACTATGATTAGAAGAGTGTGGGAGAGTAAGATGAGTGTAGGTAAAAGGTTGATAGCCTTGTTGCTTATGCTTTTGCCATTTTTATCCCATGCCCAAATCAGCACCATCGGTAGGGAGTTTTACATCGGCTTTATGGATAATAATCGTCGGAACTCTCAGCCCGATCGGGTAGTCGTAATCATTACAGCGGTAGAGGAAGCAGCCGGAACTATCCAGACTCCCCGCCAAAGCATTACTTTCGACTTAGAGCCTGGGGAGCAACTGATTCGCGAATTTGACGGAGATGGGGAAGGGGTAATTCATAGGGGAAGTGGAGCTGTAGATTTCAAACCATTTAAAGTTACTAGCTCAGGAGATTTGACTGTTCATGCCATCAATGGGCGAGAATATAGTACAGACGGAACGGTTATTCTACCAACTACCGCTCTGAGCAGTGAGTATTTGGTCATGGCGCACTATGATGTGGTTGATCCGAGTTTGGATCCTGGAAGTAATCAGAACTTCGAAAGCACTCTTTTGGTGGTAGCCATCGAAAATGATACGCAAGTTGAAGTAATTCCTACAGCTCCAACTGTCAATACAATTCCAGCAGGAGCACCCATTCAATTCACTCTGAATGCAGGTGAAAGCTATCAAATCAAAGCCAACGGAGATCTGACCGGGTCACGAGTTCGAGTACTAAATGCCACCTCAGATTCCTGCAAGCTTTTGGCAGTATTTGGTGGGAATAAGACCTCAAGTGCGGGAGATTGTGGTACCAGTGGAGATCATATTTTTCAGCAAGCTTACCCACTCGAAAGTTGGGGCAAAGAGTATATACACGTTCCACTAGCAGGTCGGACTTCGGGAGAAATTGTCAAAGTTTTGGCTGCTGAGAATGATACTGAAATTCGGGTAAATGGAGTATTAAGAGCTACCCTTGATGCACGCGAGTTTACCCGTTTTGAATTTGCCAAGGATGAGTTGGCACTGATCGAAACTTCAAAGCCTAGCTCGGTTGCCGTAATTGCAAAAAGTGGGGCTTGTAATGAATTTGGGGTGGCTCCCTTGGGTGATCCAACGCTTTTTCTTCTTAGTCCCAATTCGCAGCAACTGGAAAGCATTACCTTTTCAACAGGAAAGCTAATCGGTGGCTTCAATCAAGATATTGAGCATTTTGTTACGATTCTCGTAGAAAGTGATGCCGCCAATCAAACCATTTTAAACGGGCAAGCCGTAGGAAATCAATTTCAACCTGTTTTGAATAGTGATTTTTCCTATGCTCGAATCAAAGTCCCTTTTGGGGTGAATACGCTTTCAAATCCTGAGGGCTTCATTGGATATGTTTATGGCTCCGGGTCGATTGAGTCCTATGGTTTTGCGATAGGGGCCAGTTTGGAAAATGTACAGTTTGAAACCGAAACCATCTATGATTTTGAAGTGGTGGGAGATCGGGTGGCTTGCTTGGATCAAGAGGGTTTATGGGAAATATTCCCAGACGATTCCCGCTTTGTTGATTTTTCCTGGGACTTTGGAGATGATTCAGATTTGAAGGATGGAAAAGCCGTCAATCATACCTTCACCGAGCCAGGAGATTATGAAGTTACTGTTTTTGCATCCACAGGAGATGGCTCTTGCGGCAGCGAAACAGAATTCAATTTTGAGGTGACTGTGGAAGATATTGGAGCAGAGCTTTCTGGTCCAACTTCTCTTTGTCCAGAAACGGCGAGAGTGCGGTACTTTTTGGAAGATGAAGTGGGCGTTTTTGATGTGATTTGGGAGGTAGAAGGGGGAACCTTTTCTGAAGTAAATGATCTGGAAATAGTAGTTGATTGGGGTATTGCCAACCCTGCCGCCTATGTTCGAGCAATACCTGTAGGTGAAAACGGGTGTCAAGGCCAAACTTTAGATCTAGAAATATCTTTGGATGACTCCATTACGCCTGATTTACCGGAAGGGCAATTAGGACTTTGCGGAACCAATACCGGACCTTTTGATTATTTGGTTCCTTTTCCACAAGCAGGAAAAGAGTATGAATGGTTTATTACGGGAGGAAGCATCATTGGTAATACGATTTCGGAGTCTATTCAGGTAGAATGGGATCCAAATTCTCCGACAAGAACTTTGTTTTACGAGGAGCGATTGCCGGGTGGAGGTACATGTTTTGGAACCTCTGAAGTTTTGACCGTGGATCAATTCCCTGATTTATCTGTGGAAATTGGTTCAATAATCAGCCCGTCCTGTCCAGGTGATTCTGACGGTCAGATCGATTTGGCAATATCCGGAGGTTCTGGACTTTTCGAATTTGAATGGTCCCATGATCCGGATCTCAACGATAGCAAAGCTGAAGGCCTTCCCTCTGGAAGCTACCAAGTGCTTGTTCGGGATTTGCAAGGTTGTGGCGATTTCCCTTTTGAAGTTGAAATTCAGGATCCTGCTCCCATAGAATTACTTTCTATTAGCCAAAGCAGGCCCTTATGTAAGGCAAGTGGTGACGGTCAGGTTTTCTTAGAAATGGTAGGAGGGACGGCTCCTTTTACTGCTTTAGGAAATCAAAGCGAATGGAATTCTGGGATTTTAACTGTTTCGGGGATTGCTGAAGGAGAATTCAATCTACTTGTCCAGGATGATAATGGCTGTACCTTCCCCGTTCAAGGAATAATGGAGGCTCCAGAAGCTTTGGAAATCAGTTTTGAACAACTTAGTCCGGGATGTCCGGGCGGAGTAGATGGAGCAATCAGAGTGATTCCTACAGGAGGAACAGCCCCTTATCAGATAATTTGGGAACAAGGCGGGAATTCAGATGTTCTTGAGTCGCTCTCATCGGGAGAATATGGTGTCAGGATAATAGATGCAAATGGCTGTGAAGTCAGCGGGGTAGGTATCGTTCCCGATGCTCGCCCGGCTGTCCGCATGCCAACTGGGTTTGATCCACAAGATGGTCCATACCAGCCAGTTTCCAACTGTAGTATCTCTTATGAGCTGTTAATTTTTGATCGATGGGGACAATTGCTGTTTTCTGGAGTTGAAGGCTGGAATGGGCTTTTCAAAGGCGAATCCATGCCTGCAGGAGTGTATATCTACTATCTCAATTATGAATATGCTTTAGAGTCGGGCCTTCAGACGGATCAAATTCGTGGGTCATTTACTTTGATTCAATAATTACATTTTTATCCATGCTTTCTCTTAGTATTTGATACTTTTGTTAAGCAATTTTTGAAATATGAAGAAAATTTTAATTACAGGTGGAGCAGGATATATTGGCTCCCATACAGCAGTTGAATTGATCAATTCAGATTTTGAACCAATAATCATTGATGATTTCTCCAATTCTCAGGAAAGTGTTTTAGATAGATTGGAAGAGATTACAAGTAGAAAGATTACCTGCTATCAAGGCGATTGTGCAGATAGGAGTCTTCTGGATCAGGTGGCCAAAGACCATCAACTGAGTGGGGTGATTCATTTTGCCGCTTTCAAAGCAGTGGGAGAAAGTACAGAACTCCCCTTAAAATACTACCGAAACAATCTGGTTTCCCTCATAGAGATTATGGAATTTATGCGGGATCATAAAATCCAGGATTTGGTCTTTTCTTCCTCCTGCACTGTCTATGGTCAGCCAGACATCCTTCCTGTCACAGAAGCTACTCCTCGAAAGGATGCTGAAAGTCCCTATGGAAATAGCAAAAAAGTATGCGAGGATATGTTAGTAGATTTTGTGAAAAGCAAGCCAGGTATTCGAGTCATCTCGCTCCGCTATTTCAATCCTGTGGGAGCTCATCCAAGTGGTAAAATCGGCGAACTCCCTCAAGGGAAGCCAAATAATCTAGTCCCATTTGTAACGCAAACAGCAGCCGGTATTCGCGAAAAATTGACCGTATTTGGAGATGATTACGATACGCCTGATGGCTCCTGTGTAAGAGACTTCATTCACGTGATGGATCTTGCCGATGCCCATGTCAAAGCCTTAGCTTACCTGGATGAAAAACAGAACAATTTCTATGATGTGTTTAATGTGGGTACTGGGAAGGGAGACACTGTCTTGCAGGTCATCAAAACTTTTGAAGAAGTCACCAATGTCAAGTTGAACTATGAAATTGGTCCTAGAAGACCTGGTGATGTGGTGAAAATCTGGGCTGATACCAAGAAAATAAATGAAGTGCTTGGTTGGTACCCAAAATACTCACTTGCTGATTCCATGCGGGATAGCTGGAACTGGCAAAAAGGACTCTAAAACCAAAGCCCTTTGATTACAGTTCAAAGGGCTTTCATTTTTAATATCCTGCAGCTTGTCCGTCTTTTCTGGATTCTGAGGCTCCGTAATAAACTTTCCTTACGGGATCAAATTTGATAGCCTGATAGCCTCCAAAGGCTCCAACGCTGAATTCAACCCGATGGCCCATTTCTTCCAATTTTCGAATAACCTCATAAGAAAAACCACTTTCCAAATTAAGCGAACCTCCAGAAGTCATTTTCGATCCGGTAGGTTGGGAGGAACCTGTATGTCGCATTCGAGGAGCATCTCCAGCTTCTTGTATATTCATTCCAAAATCGATGATATTGACCAAAATTTGGGTATGACCCTGAGGCTGCACTGCCCCTCCCATCAATCCAAAACTCATAAAGGGTTCTCCATCTTTAGTGACAAAAGCTGGAATAATGGTGTGAAAAGGTCGCTTTCCACGAGCCAATGAATTCCAGTGATCAGGGTCTTGAACATTGAACATTTGTCCTCGATTTTGAAGTACAAAACCCAGTCCGTCTGGAACCATACCTGAGCCAAATTCATCATAGATACTTTGGATAAATGAAACCATATTACCCTCTGAATCTGCGACCGTCAAATAGGTGGTATTTCCTTTTTCCAAATCTCCGGCAGGGTATTCTCTGGAGGCTTGATTCAGGTCGATTAGTTTTCTGCGCTCAGCTGCATATTCTTTGGAAATCAAGTATTCGACAGGAATTTCATTAAATTCAGGGTCAGCATAGTATTTTGCCCGATCTTCGTAGGCGAGTTTTTTAGCTTCTGTAAGTACATGGAGATACTCCGCACTTCCGAAGCCCATGGACTGGAGGTCAAAGCCTTCCAGAATATTGAGCATTTGCAGAGCGGCGATTCCTTGACCGTTCGGAGGCAGTTCCCATACATCATATCCCCGGTAATTGGTGCTGACGGGTTCTACCCATTCAGAGGTATGGTTTTTCAGATCTTCATAGCTCAAATACCCGTCATTATCCTTCATAAACCGATCGATGGTCCTCGCAATTTCTCCTTCATAAAAGGCTTCTTTTCCACCTTTGGCAATCATATCATAAGTCCTTGCCAAGTCTGGGTTTTTGAAAATATCTCCTTTTTGGGGAGTAGTTTGGCCATTTGGCATGTAGGTAGCTTTGAAGCCGGGAATATCCTTCATTCGAGGCCAGTCATCATTCATTTGCCAAACAATGATTTCTGAAACTGGAAATCCATTATTTCCATAATCAATTGCCGGTTGAAGGATTTCTTGCATGCTAAGTTTTCCAAACTTTTCGTGAAGTTCGAACCATCCATCTACAGCTCCGGGCACTGAGACAGGGAGAGGTCCTAAGAAGGGGGCGTATTGTAGACCTTTTTCTTTAAAGACTTCCATGGTCAAACTTGCTGGAGCCCGACCACTGCCGTTTAGCCCATAGAGCTTTTTTTCTTTGGCATTCCAAACGATGGCAAATACATCCCCACCGATTCCACAGGCATGCGGCTCAACTAGGCCCAACATGGCATTAGCAGCAATAGCCGCATCGACAGCGCTTCCGCCTTTTTTAAGAATGTCAAGGGCGGCTTGTGTCGCTAGGGGTTGGCTGGTAGCCACCATTCCGTTTTGAGCAAGAATTTCTGACCGCGTGGCGAAGTTTTTACCTGTTACACGGTCTTGGGCTTTTAGTCCTGAATTAATTAGGAAAGAAGTAAGAATTAGAATGGTGAAGTATCTCATCGCTTAAAATCTATTTTGAAACGATATTATTTGAATCACCAAAGTTAGGCAAGAGATTATATTCTAATGGAAAAAGAAAGTGTTGAAGGTATATCATGTTGGTAGGTCTATAAACGAAAAAAGTCCCAAATTTCTTTGGGACTTTAAGCGGAACGGACGGGACTCGAACCCGCGACCTCCTGCGTGACAGGCAGGCATTCTAACCAGCTGAACTACCGCTCCATTGTTTTTTTGATGTCCTTCTCGTTTGAAGTGATGCAAAGGTAGGTATTTCGAGTTTTTCCGCAATACCTCTACCAAAAAAAATTTTCAATAAAATCCTATCCTGTTCTTTTTCAGGTAAATAATTTTTAAAATTTTTTCAATTATCCGATTTCCTACAAAGAGTTTTTCTCTAAAGTAGATTCCTTATCTTTGTTTTATCAAAAACCAATCAAATGGTATTAGAATTCGAAAAACCAATTGCTGATTTAGAGCAAAAACTCCAGGAAATGAAGGATTTGGCCAAGGGTAGAAATATCGATTTAAGTGCCGATATTGAATCCCTGGAAGAAAAGATCCAAAATTTGAAAAAGGAAACATTTGAGAATCTGACTAGATGGCAGCGAGTTCAGCTTAGTCGCCATGCAGACCGACCTTACGCGCTTGATTATATCTATGAGATCACCAATGACTTTATTGAGCTGCATGGAGATCGCAGTGTGAAAGATGACAAAGCGATGATTGGTGGTTTGGGAGATATTGATGGCCGGACGGTGATGTTTATAGGTCAGCAGAAAGGAAGAAATACCAAGCAAAGACAGGAACGAAACTTTGGGATGGCCAATCCAGAGGGCTACAGAAAGGCACTACGCTTAATGAAAATGGCTGAGAAATTTGGTAAGCCGATCGTTACGCTAATTGATACACCTGGAGCATTTCCAGGACTTGAGGCTGAAGAAAGAGGTCAGGGAGAAGCGATTGCAAGAAATCTCAAGGAGATGTTTATGCTGAAAGTACCCGTCATTTGTATCATTATCGGTGAGGGTGCATCAGGTGGCGCACTTGGAATCGCCATCGGAGACCGGGTCTTTATGCTAGAAAATACTTGGTACTCAGTTATTTCTCCGGAATCATGCTCTTCTATTTTGTGGAGGTCTTGGGATTATAAAGAGCAAGCAGCAGAGGCATTGAAGCTTACTGCAAACGATATGAAGGGAAATGGATTAATTGATGATATTATTCCTGAGCCCCTAGGTGGTGCACATCGCGACTTGAAAACCATGTCCGAAACGATCAAAGACACTATCTTAAAAACCTTAAAAGAACTCGATAAACAAAAGCCCGAAAAACGAATCGATCAACGAATCGAGAAGTTTTGCTCGATGGGTGTCGTCGTCGAATAAATCTTCCATCCCGAACTTTCCGGTTCGGGATTTTATTTTGAAATACTATGGAACTGTACACTGTCAATACCGGATTTTTCAAACTGGACGGAGGGGCCATGTTTGGTGTAGTGCCTAAGGTTCTCTGGTCCCGTACAAATCCTGCAGATGAAAATAACCTCTGTACATGGGCTATGCGCTGCCTCCTCGCAGTGGATGGGGACAGAGTTGTGCTTATCGATAATGGAATAGGTGAAAAACAGGATGCCAAGTTTTTCTCTCACTACTACTTGCATGGAGATGACTCTCTGGAGAAATCCCTGAAAGCCCTTGGAGTAGGTTTTCATCAGATTACTGATAATTTTCTGACACACCTGCACTTTGACCACTGTGGAGGCGGAGTCAAATATGGTTCTCATGGCCAATATGAAATGACTTTTCCTCGTGCGACTTACTGGAGCAACCCGGATCATTGGAAGTGGGCGACCGAACCCAATCCGCGGGAAAAGGCTTCTTTCCTCAAGGATAATATCCTTCCTATGCAGGAATTGAATCAGCTGGATTTTGTGGATTTGAAAGAAAAGACCCTTTTCCCGGGATTTGACTTTATCACTGTTGATGGTCATACAGACAAGCAAATGCTTCCAAAACTCAGTTATAAAGGAAAAACTATTGTGTTTGTGGCAGATTTGCTTCCTTCAGTAGGACATATTCCGATTCCCTATGTGATGGGCTACGATACCCGTCCTTTGTTGACCATGGATGAAAAGGCTAGGTTCCTCGAGGAGGCAGTTGACAACGATTATATCCTATTCTTTGAACATGATGCAGTGGATGAATGCTGTACACTAAAGCGTACTGAGAAAGGGGTACGTGTAGA
Organism: Algoriphagus sp. NF; assembly: GCF_028823735.1. Lineage (NCBI taxonomy): Bacteria > Pseudomonadati > Bacteroidota > Cytophagia > Cytophagales > Cyclobacteriaceae > Algoriphagus > Algoriphagus sp. NF. The sequence continues at coordinate 36,280 of NZ_JAPEIB010000017.1, read as the reverse complement.
TCAAACTTTCCGACTCGATGAAATCTAATTTAAAAATCGGTGTTGCCCTTTCCGGAGGGGGAGTGCGTGGAATTTCTCACTTGGGAGTACTTCAAGGACTGAATGAAGCAGGAATATTCCCTACTCATGTCAGTGGTACCTCAGCAGGAGCAATTGCAGGAGCCATGTATTGCGAAGGGTATTCACCTACGGAAATTCTCAAGATTATCGTGGAGACAAATTATTTTAAGTTTCTTCGACCTGCCATTTCTTGGAAAGGTATTCTGAAAATGAGCAGTATTGAAGGACTTTTTCGAACTTATTTGAAGCATAATGATTTTTCCCAACTCAAAACCCCGCTGACTGTAGCTGCTACAGATATCAAAAAAGGAAAAGCAGTTTATTTTTCAGAAGGAGAGCTCATTGCTCCAGTGATGGCTTCCAGTTGTATTCCCGGGATGTTTGAGCCAATTGTGATTGGAAACCGATTCCTAATCGATGGAGGAGTGCTAAATAATCTGCCGGTAGAGCCTCTGGATGGAACTTGTGATTATGTGATTGGGGTCAATTGCAATCACCTACCTGAAGAAAGCGATATCAAAAATATGAAGCGATTGATTGAGCGATCGGTTATTATGTCGATGAATTATAATGTCTACAGCCGTCAGGCAAAGTGTGATTATTTTATCGAGGCTCCTGGACTGGGGAAGTTTGGTGTCTTTGATATCAAAAAAGCTTCCGATTTATTTCAGGCAGGCTATGTAGAAACACTTCGATACATCGAAGAAAACCCTTCCATTTTGGAATTGAAAAACTCTGGTGAAAAATCCCTATCAGCATGATGAAGTTGCTCTCAAGATTTGTGTTTTGGATTACAGGCTGGACAATGAAAGAAGCTTGGCCTGAAGGTGTGAAGAAGGCCGTATTGATCGCTATTCCTCATACATCCAATTGGGATTTATTGTACGCTCGGGCCGCCTTCTTTTTGATGGATATTCCTGTGAAATATACCATTAAAAAGGAAATTATGGTTGGGCCTTTAGGTTGGCTCTTAAAGGGCTTGGGAGGCATTGCGATTGATCGAAAGCGAATCCCGGGTGGAAAGAAGCAAACCTATACCGAAGCCATGACCCAAATGCTCAAAAATTCAGACGACTTGGTCATCATGGTTACCCCTGAAGGAACAAGAAAAGCAGTCAAGCGATGGAAAACTGGTTTCTACCACATTGCATTAGGTGCAGGAGTACCTGTAGTAGTAGGATATCTAGACTACAAAAAGAAAGAAGCTGGAATAGGTCCAGTGATTTATCCAAATGGAGACGTAGACGGGCAAGTTGAAGAGCTGAAGGCCTTTGGTAGAACTGTCACACCCAAGCACCCTGATAAGGGGATAATATAGCCTAGTGGCTTTTGATCAGTAGATTCAGATAGTCTTTGAGAATTCGAAACTCCTGATCGTCAACTTTACCATCAGCCCATACTTTTTTGATCAATTCATAGAGACCGGTGTACTCCTCTTGAATCTTCCTGTTCTCTTCGAGTTCTAGGAATGTTTTGAGTTTGTAAACCTCCTGATCGTTGATGTCCCCGCTGGAAAGTATTCCTTTGAACATCCCATTGATAAAAATCTGATCAGGCTTATCGATTCGTTTTTCACTTCCAATACTCTCAAGAAATTGATCCAGAGTTTCTTCGATTTCGTCGAGTTCTTCCACTGAGATTTTACCAGAATCGATCAGTGGCCTGATTTTAGAATAGAGTTTTTCAAATGGTCCATAGCTGCACAGGCCTTCGTGCTCATTACACCATTCTTTTAGTGCTGCATATTCGTTTCTAGTGACCACTCCATCTAGGGCTACCCCATAAATGAGGCCTGCTAAATCCTTGGCTGCGTTGTGATAATTTGGGTTATTGGGTTTTTCCATTGTTAAAAAGATTTGATCATAATTTACATGGTATTTTTTATAAATACCTGTTCAAAAGGACTTTGCTGTTTAAATATTTTAACAAAAAAATCCTTTTTCAAAATCAAAAAAGAAGAGAATAGTGTGTAAGTTGACCAAGGATTTAATTTTAAACCTTTACTCCTCAACTATGCGCAATGGAATATTCGTTTTTTTGATAAGCTTGTTTTTGGCTTCATGTGGTGGGAATGATGGGGAAAAAACTGAGCTTTCGGACAGCTTTACAGTTTCACTGGACACGGTAATGGTGGATGCGGGAGAGGAGTTTATTTACCTTCAAGAAAATCTTTGGTTGTCGAAACTAAACCCTGATAGACGCTATTTGATAAATTTCAATCGAGAGGACGCAATTGCCGAATGGATTGATTTGGATGAATTGAAGTTGAAAAAGGTGTTACAATTTGACAAAGATGGCCCCAATTCTATCCCTCAATATACCTCTGGATTTTTGATCAATGAGGACGAGAATATCCTTTTTTGGAACTATCGGTTTTATAACATTTTCGACCAAAATGGACAATTAGTCCGAGATCTGGAGCTTGAAAAAATAGCTTCTGATCTTTTGAGCAGTTCAGATATTTATCCAAATCAATTTTTTATGGACCCGGAAAATCCTTCACGGACGATCGGTTTATTTATCAAATGGGAAGAAAGTAAGTATTTGATGATTGATTTTAACCTAGAATCTGGAGAATTCAGGGAGATCGATTTGCCTCAACTTGAGAAAATAAAAGAATATAAAGTAGATATTGTCTATGATGGAAATATGGCGGGTAGCTATGGTCCAGGAGTTTATTCTACCAGAGTGGGTAGCAAAATATTTCTATCAACAAATACCTATAATGAGGTTCAGGTTTTTGATTTAGAAACAGATAGCATTACGGTCAAAACATGGGATACTCCTTTGCTAGGAGCCAGGCGAGCCTACTTGCCACCTAGTCAAGTAGATGGTCAAACGGGTGAAATCGAAGAAATCGTCAGGAATGCAGAATCTGATATTACTTATGGACCGTTATTCTGGAACCCAGATGAAGAAAAGTTTTATCGCTTCTCTCACAAAAACTACTTTGGGGAAGAAAAGACCGAATATGGGAGATACATCCCCACTCGAGCAGATGTTTACTTAAGCGTCTTCAGCAAGGATCTTAATTTAATCAAAGAGGCCCTTATACCGGAGTTAATTCAGGAGCCCAAACGACATTTTGTGAAAGGTGATCAAATCTGGATTTTCGAGAATATCGAGGATGAAGTAGGGTTTGTGAGGCTTAGTGTGGAGTAAAACTCTCTTGTTTCCTATCCTAAATTTGACATCTATTAATCCTAAAAAAAATCCAGAACCTGACGGCACTGGATTTTCTTTTTCATATTTGCTTAAAATCTTCGAGGTCTTAAAGACCTCAAAGATTAACCTAATTTGGCTAGACTTTCCTCCAAGGCTTTTATTTTCGCCTCTGCATCTGCCTGTTTTTTCTTTTCATTCTCTACTACCTGAGCGGGTGCCCCGGCTACAAAGCGCTCATTAGATAGCTTCTTCATCACAGAGTTCAAAAAGCCTTTGGTGTATTCCAGCTCTTTTTGAAGATTGGCTTTTTCCTCTTCCAAATTGATGGAGTCTCCCATGGGAACGAAGCATTCGTCTGCTTTGACCACGAAGCTCATCGCATTTTCTACCTTGGATGCGAAATTCAAGGAAGATAAATTGGCCAGTTTGACTAGTAAGGATTCAAAGCGCTGATACAATTCCGGACGCTTGGTATTGATCGTTAGGTCCAAAGCTTCTTTGGGAGACATCCCTTTGGAAGCTCTCAAATTTCTGACTTGAGAAACCACCTCGAATACTTGGTTGGCTTCCTCTGTGATTTTAGAGTCGAAAGGTTTTGCTTCCGGCCATTTCGCCAAAATCAAGGATTCTTCCACTTTCCTGTCTTGAATTTGATGCCATATTTCCTCCGAAATGAAAGGCATAAACGGATGAAGTATCTTTAAGATATCCTCGAAAATCTCAATGGTCTTGTTGTAAGTCGCCTGATCAATAGGCTTCTGATATTCTGGCTTGATCATTTCCAGATACCAGGAGCAGAAGTCTCCCCATACCAATTTATAGGTAGCCATCAGGGCATCGGAAATTCTGAATTTCTCAAAGTGATCATTGATCTCTGCCAAAGCTTGATTGAAGCGGTTTTCAAACCAATGGATTGATGAAGTATTGGCCGCACCGCCCAAATTGGAATCAATTTCCCAGCCTTTCACCAATCTGAAGGCATTCCAGATTTTGTTGGCAAAATTTCTTCCCTGCTCCACGAGCTTATCATCGTATGGAAGATCGTTTCCGGCAGGGGAGGAGAAAAGCATTCCTGTTCGGACTCCATCCGCACCATATTGTGCGATCAGCTCCAGTGGATCCGGGGAATTACCCAAAGACTTGGACATTTTTCGGCCCAGTTTATCCCTTACGATTCCAGTCAGGTACACATTTTTGAAGGGCTTTTCACCCATGTATTCATAGCCGGCGATGATCATTCTTGCTACCCAGAAGAATAGAATTTCTGGAGCAGTCACCAGGTCATTGGTTGGGTAGTAGTATTTCAGTTCTTCGTTTGGCTTACCGGTGGTAAAGATATCTGTGTCAAATACAGAAATCGGCCATAGCCAAGAGCTAAACCAAGTATCCAACACATCCTCATCTTGCTTGAGGTCGTCCAAGGTGTAGCTGGAATCATACTCAGTTTGGGCAATTTTAAGTGCTTCCTCTTTGGTTTTGGCAACCACAAATTCTCCATTGGGAAGATGGTAGGCAGGAATCTGATGTCCCCACCAGAGCTGACGGGAAATACACCAGTCCCGGACATTTTCCATCCAGACCCGGTACATGTTTTTGAACTTGGGTGGATGAAGTTGGATGAGATCTTCCATCACAGAGCTGAAGGCCGGCTTGGTGATTTCATCCATTTTGAGGAACCACTGCAAAGAGAGCTTTGGTTCGATTACGGCATCCGTTCTTTCTGAATGTCCTACGTTAGACTTGTAGTCTTCGACTTTTTCAAGCTGACCGACTTCCTCTAACAACTTTGCGATTTTCTTTCGGGCGATAAATCGGTCTTCACCCACGAGAATTTGAGCTTTTTCATTGAGTGTTCCGTCATCATTGAGGATGTCAATAACTTCCAGCTTGTGTTTTATTCCCAATTCATAGTCATTGATATCATGAGCAGGAGTCACTTTTAGACAACCTGTACCAAATTCCATATCCACATATTCGTCCTCGATGATAGGGATGGCACGATTGATCAGGGGAATGATGGCCTTTTTACCCTTTAAATGGTTGAAGCGGGGATCATTAGGATTGATACAAATCGCAACGTCGGCCATGATAGTCTCTGGTCGAGTAGTCGCAATGGTCAAAAACTGACCTTGTGATCCTTCGATTTGGTATTGGATGTAGTAAAGTTTGGAAGCGATCTCCTTGGTGATCACTTCATCATCCGACAGGGCCGTTTGGCCTTTTGGGTCCCAGTTGACCATACGGATGCCTCGGTAGATTTTTCCTTTTTTATACAAATCCACAAAAACAGAAATCACGGCATCGCTCAAGCCTTCATCCATGGTAAAGGCAGTACGATCCCAATCACAGGAAGCTCCCAGTTTCTTTAGCTGCTCAAGGATAATTCCTCCATACTTTTCTTTCCACTCCCAGGCATGCTTGAGAAATTCCTCACGTGATAGGTCCTTCTTTTCGATCCCTTTTTCTTTTAGCAGTTGCACTACCTTGGTTTCGGTAGCGATCGAGGCATGGTCGGTACCAGGTACCCAGCAAGCATTTTTGCCTTGCATGCGGGCACGTCGAATCAAGACATCCTGAATCGTATTGTTCAGCATATGACCCATATGCAATACGCCAGTCACATTAGGAGGAGGGATGACGATGGTGTAGGGTTCCTTGTTAGGATCAATTTTGGAAGCAAAAAGTTTGTGCTCCATCCAATACTCATACCACTTGGCTTCAGTGTTACTTGGATCGTATTTGCTGGCAATAGACATTCTGGTGATTTTTTTTGATTGGCAAAAATAGTGGAAAAAGGGGAAAAGGCCTTGTAGCTTTGCTATTGCTGAAAAAGAAAAAGACCGACAAAATTGCCGGTCTTTTAAGTCAATTTATTCGAGGATTAATTTCCTACATACTCCTCCCAGCTCAATTCAGCCTGAGGATGAGGGAATTGGGTAAAGATTGTTCCTCCGTCGAAGTCGGTTGGAATTTCACTCAATCTATTGTAGCGACGGGCATCGATCCATCGGTGTCCCCAAGGCTCTGCCCAAAGCGAATAGCGTCTCTGATATAAGATTTCATCAATCAAGGCTGCTTGTGTGGTAGCTCCTGAGTAATCTCCAAGGCCTGCGGCATTTCGGATGATATTGATTGCTTCCACAGCTTCTGATGATTGATTCAAGTTAGCATGCGCTTCTGCTTTTAAGAGAATCAATTCCTCATTTCTGATGAATGGAATTGAAGCAGTGTTAGAAGCCCAACGTGCATCTTGGTGAGTTCCTACCAAAGTACCTGCATCTGTAGAAACCGTTACAGGGGTATCTCGCTCCAAGAACTTGGAAGCTACTCTCAAGTCACCTGGTGTGGCATCTTCCAAAACAGATGGATGTACCACGATGATGGTATTGACGGCAGCATTTGGTACATAAAATAATGGGTTGAAAATATCGGGTGCCGCTCCATAAGGATGGGCAGGACCGGCATTCAAATCGCCATTTAGGTCCATAAACGAAGCGTTCAAAGCTGTCAGAACTCCCTGCCAATCCTGACGATAAGCATTAAGTCTTGCAGTGATAGCACGATTTACTTGGCGAAGACCTTCGATAGTATTGAATCCATCAAAGCCTCTAGTCAAGGTGAACGGAAATGCTCCTGAACCTGCAGAACCTAAGGCTGCATCACCTTCATCCAAAATGGCCTTGATTGCATCCAATGCCTGTCCATAAGGTACGAAGGGACCTGGGTTCAAAGGATCAGATACATCAATTCGGATTCCATTTTCATAGACGAAGTTGGCTGGAATCATGTATTGATATCCTTGGATTGTTTTAGCAAAACCGCTTACCGCACTTCTGGCAGAAGCAGATATATTCTCGGTATTCTCCGAAGCAGTTACCAAGACATTGGCTTGATTGATGGCCTGATAGGGAGAAGCATAAGAGCCACCACCCGTGTTACCAAAACCGAAATAAGATCGATCAGGAGTTCGGCCATTTTGTCCTAGCCAGTCAGTCTGGAATCGAGGATCGGAAGCATTGAGGTACCAAATCTCCCGACCAAAGGTATTCCAAGCTTGCGAAACGTTGGTGACATAACCTCTGTGTCTTGACTCGAGTCCTGTGATCAAGAATTGTATTTGTTCCCGTGTTGCATTGTCTGATACAGATCCTACCGATGGGTTGTTTGGATCTTGTATCTCGTCTAATTGTAGGGGATTACATGCTGCAAGTACACCTGCAACTGCAATCACTTTACTGATATTTTTAAGTGTGTTTTTCATGTTGTTGCGGGTTTAAAAGTCGATAGTTAAGTGGAAGAATACGCGACGTGGTGTAGGGTAAGGCGCGATATCCACATTGTTTGCTACTGCTTGAGCTCCGAAAGTGGAAGTCTCAGGATCGTAGCCTTCGTAGTCGGTGAATAGGAAAGCATTGTTGACAGATCCACCTACTCGGATATTCTGAACTGCGCTTCCAAACCATTCCTGAATCGTAGCTCTTGGGATGGTGTAATACAAACCGATTTCACGGATTTTGACAAAAGTCGCATCTTGTACCCAGCGTCCAGCATTATTGTAAGGCTCTGGCTCACGCTGACGTCCATTTGGAATTCCATCTCCATTATCATCATCAAACCAACCATTCGTAGTACCACCACTATCGGTCAAGAATGAAGTCAAGTTGATGTTGTCACCACCTTGTCTCCAATCTGTCAAGATGGAAAGTTCAAGTCCTTTGTAGATATTGAAACTATTGAAGAAGGATAGGTTGAAGTCTGGCTGAGAGTTACCCCAAATGGTAAAACCACCCGGCACATTGGGATCAGCAGGAGTACCTACAATGGTCGTAGGAGAGTAGCCTTCAGCATACAAGAAAGTACCTAGACCAGCACCAAATGCTCCAGCTGTATAAGTTGGAATACCCAGGCGTGTCATTTCAATACGATTTTGCCAGAAAAGTACTCTGGAGAACCATTTGAAATTTGGATTCTCTACAATATTACCGGAAAGTGCGATTTCTATCCCCTTGTTTTGAAGCTCTGCCTCATTACTTGGAGTGGTATTCACACCGGTAGCCGGAGAAAGTCTCAAGCTTTGAATGTTGTTCTGAGTGTTTTTGATGTAGTAGGTTGCTTCCAAGCTAAGTCGGTTATTGAACATACCCACATCTACACCGAATTCCAGTTCTGTCGCTGTTTCAGGTCGGATTTGTGTGTTTCCGATTTGAGTAGAAACAACAGATCCAAGAAGGCCACCAATGTTGGTGCCGCCTAGTGGAGTAAATGTTGCTCCGAATCCTACCGGTCCGGCAGTTTCACCATAAGCAATTCTTGGTTTTACTTGATTGAAAACTGAAGAACTCCAGAAGTCGAAATTAGCCAAGTTTACTGCCAAGGAAGCTCTAGGGAATGCATAATACTCATTTGGATTACCGTTCAACGTAGACTTATCCCAACGGATACCCACTGTACCGATCAGTTTGTCTTCGAAGTTTGCTTCCTGCTGCAAGAAAATACCAGCTTCTTGTACTTCAGAGTTGAATTCCTGATTGATTTCTTGGATGGCAGCCTGACCCAAGTTTGTTTGGCCTGGTACCAAGCCTCTACCTCTATTGAATAGAGCACTATTGTTAAAATCTAGTCTTACTAGACCTGCTTGAGAGTTCATATTGACTCTTCCAAGGTTCCAGTTATATACCAAAGCCGCTTGGAAGTTGGTGTTGAAGCTTTCTTGCTTTCCTTTCAATACATCACCAGGGTTAGCCTGCGCTCTTTGGAACTGCAAAAATTCAGGAAGATAGATGAGTGTTCTGTTTTGTAAGAAATCCAAACCACCGGCAATGTTGGCAGTAAGAAAACTATTCTCAGTTTTCAAAAGATCAATATCCAGGGTAAATGCCTGAATAAATCGGTTTACTTCTGAGTTGTTTACCGCATTGTCTGTTACTGCCACCGGATTGTCTGAGAAGTAAGGGTTGACAGGGTAGGTACCATCGGCATTCCTTCTCAGATCAAAATAATTAGGTACATAAGCAATACTGTATCCGATAGATGCACCGGTATTGTTCTGGTTTCCAGTGAATCCTCTGTCTGTGTTAGACTGAATGTAGTTGGAAGATACTCCAAGACGAATGGCATTACTGATCTTGTGATCAATGTTTGCTCTTACGGAATAACGCTGAAAACCGGTATTTCGAACAGTACCTTCTTCGTCAGAAATGTTACCTGATACGAAGAATTTGGTCTTCTCATTACCACCCGACACATTCACTCGAGTATTTAGAAGTGTAGCTTGATTGTTGTAAAAGAAGTCTTCATAGTCGATAAAATTACCAGAAGATTGTGCAGCTCTGAATCTTTCAAGCTCAAGCGGTCTTCTTGCTTCAGGGAAGAAGAAATTGATTTTTTCCTCACTCCAGTCGTCTACACCTAGTAGTCTTAATGGCTCGGCAAAACCGATATCCTGAGAAAGGGATACGGTAGTTCTTCCTTCAGCACCTCTTTTGGTAGTAATGATGATTACACCTGCATTAGCACGGGTACCGTAGATCGCTGCTGCGGATGGACCTTTCAAAACCTCAATTGTCTCGATATCAGCTGGATTCAAATCAGCGAGACGGTTAGCTCCGTCATCCTGATTACTTCCGCCTGCTCCTGTTACAGATGCTCGACCGGTTCGTTGGGTGGCATTGGAAATATAAACACCATCCACAATAATTAGTGGCTGAGATGCACCAGAGAGACTGGAGATACCTCGAAGCTGGATCGACATACCACCACCTGGAGCACCGCCGTTTGATCGGATAGTAGCACCGGCTACTTTACCATAGAGGGCCCCGTCAGTAGTTTGGATAGTCGTTGTTCCAGTGAGGTCTTTGGCAGAAACGGTAGAAACTGCATTGGCGAGATTACTTCTTTTTACAGAAGATGCAAGACCCGTCACTACCACTTCCTCCAAATTAGTTGCATCCTGATTCAACTGAATATTCAGATTGCTCATAGAGGAGGATACATTGATCTCTTTTGTCAAGTATCCAATAGAAGAAACAACAAGGGTTGCTCCATCGGCATTTTGGATGCTTAGTGAAAAGTTACCATCAATGTCCGTGATAGTTCCAGTGGTCGTACCCTTGATCAGGATACTTGCACCGATGAGCGGCTCCGAGGTCCGCTCGTCTGTCACAGTACCCGAGACGGATATCTGTGCCCATGCCATCCCTGTGGAGAGCCACAGAAAAAGCAGGGGAAGGCTTAGTTTGTAAAATTTGTTCATAAGGTTTAAATATTTAATTATCTAATCTGAAATTACAAAAAGGGAATGGATTCCTCGATTAATTTTCAACTTATTGTTAAAAAATATTATGAAAGGAAAGTAGAAATGATATTTTGTAAATATTCTTTGGCAGAAAAGGATTTTTTAAAAGAAAAGAGGGGCCTCGCCCCTCCATATTGAAAACCGCTATTACTTTTTTATCATTGGTAGTACTATTCTACTTTGGAACTTCCCTCCATGATGAATAGAGTTGGTTGCTACTACTCCCTCTGTTTCGTCGTAATTATTTCCACCAGTATTCATATTTCTGTCAAAACGTGGGAAGTTTGAGCTGGTCACTTCGATACGGATTCGATGTCCTTTATCAAAATAATTGGACGTACTCATCGGAGTCATTTTGACCTCATAGACTTTTCCATCTTCCATCCATACTTCTTTGTCATAGCCTTCACGGTATCGAACCCGCTGAATAGTTTCGTCTAGGTTGTAGGCTTTTCCATCCGGATGTACGTCGATGACTTTGATGGTGACATCTGTATCCTTGGCATCTGAACTCAGATACAAATAAGATTCAATAAAGCCTGAAACTTCCACACCTTCCTCCAAAGGTTCTGAAGTATAAACCAAGATATCATCCCTTAGCTCCATTTCAGACTGGTCAAATGCACCGCCTTGGACTGCATTACCCGTACAGCATACATTTCCACCATAGGAGGGAACAGGGTTCATCGGATCGTATTGAAATGTATCTTGATTTTCTTTCTTTGGAGCCTTGGAAACAAGTTTCCCGTCTCCATTTCGGGTGTTGGCATTTCCTTCTGAGTCAAGGTAGAAATTGGTCATCACAGCTTCCTTGGGAGGCCATACATCTGAGGACTGCCACTCGTTCGAGCCCATGGTGTAGTAGGTTACTTTTGGAAGCTCACTGATGGTATTGCTTTCTTCTCCTTTCAGCCACTTGTCAAACCAAGCTGTAATCACCTCATCATAGTTCCAGCGGGCATCCCCTACACTCCGCTCACCTACGATGGTGTTTTCAGTTGCTCGAGTGTAAGAGCAATGCAAAACAGGGGCGATAACCAAATACTGGTTGTCTCTAGCCATTTGGCTGATAGCATTCTCTCTGGCGTGATTGTAAAGCGCGATGTTTGGTGAAGAGGACACATCATACCAAGAAACAAACCACATACTTGGTTTGTCAAAAGGCATATCGTCATGATATAGTCCACCCTGATACCAGCGTGCATCATTAGGCTTTCGTGTAATCATTTCTTCATAGATGCCTTTTGGTCCATTTACATTTTTGATAATGTCCTGAACAGGCAAATGCGCCAGGCCTTCCTTCCAATCAACTCTTGGGTATTCCGGAGCCATGTCATAGAAGCGCTGCAATCTCAATAAGTCCTCCTGAGCGATTCCTCGCTGAAGTCTTGGAGCCATTGGGTCATGTTGTGTACCATAAAGCCAAGCTGTAAACAGCATCTGTCCAGCACCTCCTCGGTACCAGTTGCCTTGCTCTACAAAGTCTCCGATTTTACCAACTCCTGCACCAAATCCTTGTGGCACCAAAGCTGCTAATGCAGGATGATCTAAAGAAGCAGCAGCCATTTGCCATTCTGCTGTGGAGGAACAGCCAAGGAGACCGATTTTTCCATTGCTCCAACTTTGCTCAGACATCCAGTCAAAAGCATCATAGCTATCTGTCAGCGGTGTGCCGAGAATATCCCATTCACCTTCAGAGAAAAAGCGCCCTCTTTCATTCTGAACGACATAGGCATATCCTTTTTTGACCCAGGAAAGGGCAGATTGCATAGTTCGGGTACGAAGTTCACCATCTCCATAGGTGTTGAAGTTATAAGGAGTCCTTGAGAATACGATCGGGACAGGCTCATCAGTTTTGGGTCTGTAGATGTCAGTAGCTAGGCGGATTCCGTCTCGCATTGGCATCATTACTTTCTGATCGACGATCGCGACCTCTTCCAATTGGTCCAAAATGGATTTTTCTTGTCCAAAAACCTGGATAGAGAAAAGAAAAATCAGGACAGTAAATAGTGTCTTGGGTATTATTCTGTTCATGGTGCTGTTAAAATTTATTTGCTTTAAATTACCCTTTACAATCTGATAATTCTAAAAAAATAATGATAAGAGGTATTTCTTAGGGTTTTTAGGAAATAAGGTTAATTAAAGAAAGTAAAAGTTAAGGATTTAGTTTCTTTAAACTCTTTTCAATGAAATGGTAATTATCTTTTGTATTCATTGAGAAGGCTTAAATTTGCCCTCACAAATTTTTGATCAGTAGCCAATAAATGATGAACGAGCTAAAAACGTGGGTGGAGATTCCCAAAAATTCCGATTTTACCATCTATAATCTGCCATTTGGCATTTTCAAGAATAAAAGGCTAAGTCCTAGGGTTGGAATTGCAATTGGTGATAAGATTGTTGACTTGAGCATTTTGGATCAGGAAGGATTCTTTTCGGATCTTTTTCTCCCAGAAGGTATCTTTTTAAGCGAAGCACTTAATGATTTGATTGCCTTGGGTAAAACTCAAACCAAAAAAATCAGAGAGCGCGTACAAGAATTGCTTCTGGCTGATAATGAAAAGCTTCGTGACCATTCCATCCGTGGAAAGGTAATGGTCAACCGAAAAGAAGCGGAGATGCTTCTTCCGGTCAAAATCGGTGATTACACGGATTTCTATAGCTCCATGGAGCATGCTACCAATGTAGGAAAGATGTTTCGTGATCCAGAAAATGCACTGTTGCCAAATTGGAAGCATCTACCCGTAGGGTATCATGGAAGAGCTTCATCTATTATTCCTTCAGGCGTAAATATTCATCGCCCAAAAGGCCAATTCAAAGATCCAGATATGGAGAGCCCTTCTTTTGGTCCGAGCAGGAGAATGGATTTTGAGCTTGAATTAGCATTCATCACGGGAAAATCTACCAAGCTTGGGGACTCAATATCTACAGAAGAAGCGGAAGACTATATTTTCGGATTTGTCTTGTTTAATGACTGGTCTGCAAGGGATATTCAGGCTTGGGAATACGTTCCATTGGGTCCATTCTTGGGGAAAAGCTTCGCCTCCTCCATTTCACCATGGGTAGTTACCATGGAAGCTTTGGATCAATTCCGAGTAGACGGCCCAACCCAAGATCCGGAGGTCTTGCCGTACTTGAAATGTGAAACGCCGCATAGCTTTGATATCAACCTGGAAGCATACATTCAGCCTGAAGGAGTGAAACAAGCAAGCAGAGTGTGCCGATCCAATTTCAAATACATGTACTGGAATATTGCACAGCAGTTGGCGCATCATACCGTCAATGGCTGCAATATCAATGTAGGAGATATGATGGCATCGGGTACAATTTCTGGACCTACAGAGGATTCTTTTGGTTCTATGCTGGAGCTCAGCTGGAAAGGAAGCAAACCGGTCAAACTGGATACTGGCGAAGAGCGAAAATTCATTGAAGATGGAGATACGGTGATCCTTAAGGGATACGCAGAAAAAGAAGGCGTGCGAGTTGGCTTTGGAGAAGTTCGATCCAAACTCCTTCCAGCCAAGTAATCGCTTCGAAAAGAAATAAATAAAATCCCGAGATGTGCTCTGAACCTTTCTCGGGATTTTTATTTCGAGTCAAAATTTATTTTCCCACCATTTTCAAAAGTGTCTCTGGCTCATCTGTGGTGATAAAGTCTATTTTTTTATCAAGCAGAAATTGCATCACCTCCGGGTCATTAACGGTCCAAGAATTGGTGGTAAGTCCCAGTTGGCGGGCTTCCTCAATCCAGTTTGGCTTCAGTTGAAGAATTCTAAAGTTGTAATCAAAGCCATAAAACCCTGCTTCCTTGAGTTCTGCAGGTGATTTGTCTCCGGTCAAGTAGGCCACCTTTGCGGTAGGGTCGGTAGCGATGGCTTTTAAACCACCTTCATAGCTAAAGGTGATATACTCTACCCAATCTTGCGCCTGAAGTTTCTGAACCGTAAGCACTGCCAATTCTCCCACTCGCTCACTTCTTTCGGTGCTGATTTCTGAGGGCTTAAATTCCAAAATCAGTTTCGTCTTCTTTTGCTTCATTCCTTCTCGAAGGTATTCTTCAAGAGTGGGTATTTTTTCTCCGTTTGGGAGTTTTTTGCTCAGTAAGGTCTCATAGGTTTCATGCTCTATGTCCAATCCCTGAAAGTCTACATCATGATTGATGACCAACACTTCATCCGCAGTCATCCATACATCAAATTCAGATCCTTCGCAACCCAGCCGAATGGCTTCTCTTAGGGAGGCGATGGAGTTTTGTGGAAGCTCATTCTTTTTCCAAGCACCCCGGTGGGCTATGACTTTATTTTGGATAAAAGAGCTCTGTGCACTGAGGCTGAGACTTAGAAAACAGAGAGCCATTGAGAATAGAAATGCTTGCATTTTAGGATTGATTTTGGATTTCGAAAGCGGAAATTATTCCCTTTCTAGGAATTATGGCAATTTTTTAAAAAAGTTCATAGAAAATCATTCAGGATCAGCCTTGGAATCAAGAATCATTATCAGGTTTTTTTGATCCTGCCATTTTGTAGAGTAGCCATCCAATACCAACCAAGAAGTGGAGGGCCAAAACTACGACTACGATGATCAAAGTGGTATTGCTTTGCATGGGTTTCTTGAATCGACGGTTTACAGTTGAAATTAACAAAAGCGCTTGGGAGTAAATCAATTTTAGAAAGAACCCCGGCGAGTTTCCTTTATAGAAGATACTTTTAGGAGTGCTTTTCTTTGTATAAAATCAATTTGACATGTCGTTTTTTATAGAAAGTAAAGTTAAAAACTTTCGAATTCTTTCCTTTTGCTTTAAAAATAATTACCTTTTAATACACTGATTTTCAAACTGATAAATAGCCTTCATGGCTAGATTGTTTACGGTTCCCACTTACCACCTTCAGGTAGAGCTTCGGGATATTGATTCGAACATGTCCACTTGGACACCTTTTCTTTCCCTTATTTTAACCCCCATATTATCATGGCAAAAATCAAAAATTTAACCATCACATCGCCCATCCTTTTTGCGCTTCCGCTAAAAAGTACTTGGGCAGTCACTCCGATTGACATCAATAGCCCGCTCTCCGGTGGTGCTTGGGATGGTGCAGGAAAGCTGAAATTCTCCCGCGGAGAAGTTTTGGCAAAGAACGATGCACAATTTCTCTACCTGGCAATTGATGTAGTTCAGGACACAGGTAATGATTCTGGTACCGGTGATTACTTCTGGCTTTCTTTTGACAGAAATAGAGACCGGGCCATCACTGCTAATTATGACATCAACTATGCCCTTTACCCAGGCCAGCCAAATAAGTTGGCTCGACAGTATTACCTCGGGCCAGCGAGGTGGACAGGTATTTTGAATGACCCTAGTAGTTCGGAAGTGGTTCAAGAATTTGGCTCAAGCGAGGCATCCTCAGCATCCCATCGTATTTGGAAGTTTAAAATTGATCTAAAAGAAATCAATATCGCCCTTTCATGGCCCTTGAGTCCGCCTTATTCCTATTTCGGTTTTCGGGTCAAATCCACTAGACCTGGTTTTACGACAGATTTCCCAGGGAATTTTTTCAAGGATTTCAAAAAGCTGAGACAGATTATTTTGTCCAGAAAACCTGGAATCCCTGACAAATTAGCCGGCCCTGTAATTGGAGGCATTGGCTTGATTCCAAAATCGAATATCAATCAATCTACAGGAAGGGCGACTACGGATGCAGGCTATTACACTTACGTTCAAAATGCTGCCTTTGGAGGGACATTGAATGTGATTGGCAATCGTACCAAACTACAGCAGCTATGGGCGCAGGGAGCAAGAAAATACCGGGTTCTCATTGACCCACCTACCGGCTCTGCTCAGAAGTTGCTTAGCAATTGGTCCAACTATCGATGGAATGGATCTTCTTATGTGCTCCAGACCTTTTCCGCTTCAGCTTTGGGCTATTATCAATTGGCAAATCCTGCGATAGATTACTCGATCGATGACTTATTGATCCAATTTCCTACCATAGCTTTGCTTCCAGGAATTCACAAAATCACCGTGATATTTTACAAAGGAAGAACGGTTGCTGCGACGGATACGGTCAATATTTACATCGATAATCATCTACCGGGAGTGAACATCGAGAGTATCAAGCACGGAAGGAGTGAGGTGTCTGCCTGTGCGATCGAAACAATTGGACCTGCACCCGATGGATTGAATTTTAGAATTACAGCACACGATCCACAAGGAAACCTTCGTGCAATTCAATTCAGAGCCACCTACGGTGAAAATCAAGCCACTGGAATTTTCAGTGAAAGTTATGATCTCTCGAAAGGTAATTGGGCAGGTCATACGAATCTATTGATACCATCTAGTGGTAATTGGCGTCCACCTCAAACATGTGCCTACAGCTTTGTGCTTACAGCCTGGGCCAGGACCACCAATGGCTATGGATACATCGGCCATAATTCTACCCATAGAAATTTGACGCTGCTATTGAAATGATTGAATATTAATGAAAAAGGCCACCTTGAAATCAAACAAGGTGGCCTTTTCTCGTAGTTTTTTCGATTAGTTAAATCCAAACTTTTTCAATCCATCATGACTGATTCTAATGGCTTCAAGTGGATCAAGATCAAAAGTATTGTCTTGCTCAACTAGGTAATATTCCATTCCCGATTGGTCCTTTTCCGCCAAAATTCGAGCGAAATCAATTGTGCCTGTACCTACAGGGGCAAATTCTCCAGCTTCACTCATGTCTTTGACATGCCAAGCTTTGAACCTACCCGGATATTTTTCGAAGTAGGCTACTGGGTCAGCACCAGCTTTCGTTACCCAAAATAAGTCCATTTGATAGTTGACGTGAGCAGGGTCTGTATTTTCTAAAATATAGTCTGTCAGGATCGTGCCATCTTCCATTGGCTTAAACTCAAAGTCATGGTTGTGATATAGAAGCTCAAGTCCAGCAGCAGAGCATTTCTCACCGATTTCAGATAGAATGCTCACCAATTCTTCTGGTGTTCCTTTCATTCCCATTCCATCAGGACCAAAAGTAAACATACCCATTGGAGGAACTGGAATCACAAAGTATTCAAATCCAGCTGCTTTAGTGGCTGCAATTTGCTCATCGGCATTTTCCAAAGTCACGCCACCCATGTGCGTACTTCTGGCATCCAAGCCGATCGATTCGAGATAGCTTTTGAACTCTGCCGGCTCCATGCCATAAAACTTGCCATCAGCATAGCCTGCAGCCTCTACGTAGGCATAGCCTGCATCTGCTACTTTCTGGAGTGTGCCTTTCGGATCGGAGCCCATTGCATCTCGAAGGGTGTAAAGGGCCAAGCCTCCGAAGTTTGTTGATTCCATACTTGTCTCTTCGTTTGATTCGGTTTGTTCATTGGATTGGGGGCTGCATCCTAGGCTTAAAGCCAAAAGACCAGCAATTCCAAGGTTTGATAGGAGTGTCTTCATAGTGATTTTTAATTTGACCCTAAGTTAATTCATATACATGAAAATGATCCCTTTTTTGGATAAATGGAAGGAAGGAAATGAGTAGAGTATATCCCTGATTGTTAGATTCGATGGAACAATTTGTACTCAAATCTTTTTCTATAATAGAACTAACCTTAAAAAATTTTTATGCCAGATAAAGTCAAAATAGTAGATATTCAGAAGCTTACGCATGATGTGAAGCAGTTTAAAGTAGAAAAGCCAAACGGCTATTCTTTTGAGCCGGGTCAGGCTTGCGAGGTAGCAATCAATAAGGAAGGCTGGACAGAAGAAAAAAGACCATTCACTTTTACCTGTCTTCCTGGGGACGATCATCTAGAATTCGTCATCAAATCCTACCACGATCACGATGGAGTGACCAAAGAGATTGACAGTCTCAAAGTGGGCGATGAACTTTTGGTCGATGAATCATGGGGAGCAATTCAGTACCAAGGGAAAGGTATTTTCATTGCCGGTGGAGCCGGGGTCACGCCTTTTATAGCGATTTTCAAAAGTTTGAAAGCTCAGGGAAAAGTAGACGGAAATAGTTTGCTTTTCGCAAATAAAACTTCCAAGGATGTGATTCTGGAAGATTGGTTTGAAAATACCCTTGGGGAAAATTTCATTTCCATCTTGGATCAAGAAGAAAAAGAAGGTCATGCCCATGGTCGAATTGACAAAGAATTTTTACAGAAACATGTTTCTGATTTCAAGCAGGAATTCTATGTCTGTGGACCCGAACCTATGATCAAAGCAGTCAGCAAAGCGCTGGAAGAGCTGGGAGCCAATCCGGAGGCGATTGTATTTGAGAAGTGATTTTTGATCAAAATTAAAATTGAGCGAATTCAGTAATTCTCCAAATTATAATGAGGGCTCGAATTCGCCCAATTTTTTTTTGGGTAGACTTTTTAAATGTTACCAAATACAACTGGGAATAGGAAAGTTACAAATCCAGTCCAAACCAAATAGGCAGGTAAGAAATTGGAGATGGTTTGCCCGACCTGATTAATGCTTTTCCTGGATCTAACAGTCAAAAAGAGGTCTTTTCCTACCCAAATCAAATGTACCATCATAAGTATATTAATTCCCAAAATCGCCGTGCGGTTAGGGGTGAATCCCCATTCGTTGATCCTGAATATGATGGCTGACAAGGCAACAGCATTTACAAGCAAAGTAGCTAAGGCTAAAAGCAGCAAAAGCCAGTTTTGGGAAGCTTGATTTTTTCCTTGGCTATTCTCTGCAATCGAGAAAAAAATCAATGCCATCACGCCAATCAAAAGCAAATTAAAGAGCAATAGAAACTCCCGGTCATTGTAAGGGTCCTTGCCCGCATATACGATTGCTCCTAAGTAAACCAAGAGCATCACTAAAACAAGCGGACTGAAAATTCGAGCGATTATCGGTGGGACTTTATTGACCAATTGCGGATTGGTTTGGGTCAGGTGGGTGGCAATTAATGGGATAGAAGCCAATCCAAAGACGGCAATGTATTCCATATAGAACTCCTCAATTCTCAAACCAATCAGGCTAAAGAGTCCAATCGTAATTGCCGAAAGGATTCCTCCCGAAAGGACCAATAATCCACCCATGATAATGGCATCACCATTGAATCGAAGGAAGCCCAATCGGCTTTCCGAACTTTTCCAATTTTCCCCTCCAAAAGAATAGCCCATTAGTCCCCAAAGTAAAATGGGTAAGTGAATACAAGCCAGAACCAGCGTGTCACTACTTTCATTATCAGGTAGAAGGTTGATATAAAGCAGCGAAGCAAGAAAGGATAGGGTAAGAATGATGGTGCTTTTCTGTGAAAGCTTATTTTTCCAAGCAAAATAGACTGAAACAAAAGGGAAAACCATCAGTCCAAGATTTTTGGGATAAAAGAAATCCTCATTGATGGGGAAAATAGCTGGGAGCTTAGCATAAATTCCAGCTGCTAAAGATGCTACAATTAAAAATATCCATTCTGATTTTTCTCCCCATTGAATGCTATCCGATGGAGTTTGGAGCCGTGCTTTCCAAAAATCCGAAACCGGAGATTGGTTTTGAATACTTGGATAGATGTCCAAGAATGCTTTTTTGAATTCAGATTTATTCTTTCTATAAAGTTTTTCCAACTCTTCTGCCTGGTCGAGATGGGATAGGATTTTTTTTTTCATATTAGGTGCTGCTTTAGATTAAATTTAATGATTCTGAGTTTCTGCTTTTCTGGCAGTATGAAATTGATATGGCTTAAAATTCGTCTTGAAGTTTAGATAGTTGTTGCTTCGATCTTCATTCTTCCGGCTTCCAGCGTGGTGAGCAAAACGAATTAGGGTAGTGGTCAGATTTCGGATATCTATATGCATGATTTTCAATTCCAATGTCCTGTAATGGCAAAGGCAGTTACGGCACTTATCCAAAGTGAAAAGAAATAGAAAATGATACTGAATATCACCGCTATTAATTTTTTATTTCCTTCGGGAAACCAATGAAATCCCATCAAATAAAAGAATAAGCCACCACCAGCACCACCCAAAGGGATGATGACTAGAGGATAATACATCCAAGATTCGAATAGATCTTCTTTCATAAGGATAATGAAAACCAACCAGGCCAAAGGAAGGCTTGCACCTAGTACAGCTGGGAGTAATAAGTCTTTTAGGTTGCGAGGAAGAAAGGGGGCTTGATTTGTGTTCATGATTTTAGATTTTATTTTAAATGAAAGTACTTTGTATTTCAAAGTGAATGGATAAATTTTTTTAGTTTTTGTTTTCTTTGATCAATTGCTCCAGAAAATCCAAATGATCCTGAAAGGCTTTTTTTCCTGATGCTGTAGCCGAATAATTGGTTTGCGGCTTTCTGCCCACAAATGTCTTTTCTACGGCTATATAGCCTTGGTTTTCCAGGTTGCGAAGGTGAGATGCAAGATTCCCATCTGTCACTTCCAGGGTTTCTTTAAATGAATTGAAGTCATACTGCTCATTGACCATCAGGATGGACATGACCCGCAGTCTGACGACATTTTCAAATGCTTTATCGTAATTCCCCTTCACCTTAGCGATCGTATTTTTGGTACATCAAGGCGCCATATACCACATGTAAAATTCCGAAACCAGAAACCCAAAACCACAAGCCATAATCAGGAAAGAAGGCTGACATTATTCCCAAGATCAACTGAAAGAAGCCTAGTTTCTGTATTTCCCCTAAGGTAAAATTAGAAGCAGCAACTAGACCCAAACCATAAAAAATCAATAGGTTGGCAGGAATCAATTGGAAAGCTGATTCATGAATCAGCGCAAAGGTGAAAAGCCCACCAACCAAAACGGGAATAAACAGCGCTTGAATAAACCGCTTACTGGCACTGTTCCAAAACACCTGTGATTTCTGTTTGCTTTTTCGCTTACTGAGTAGCCAAGCGGTGCCAACAGCCAATAAGAGAATCGAAATTGCCAGGAGTAATAATCGGGGCAATAAGGAGGAACTGTTCAATAGTTGGCTTGAATCGCCCCATTGGCTTTTTGGAAAATAAAGCCAATACCAGGCGATCCCGCCACCAATCAATGCATAAATTCCAGCTAGTACACCCGATAGTCCACTTAAAGAAAGGAAACGCGTGCTGCGCTCCATCATGGATTTGATCTCAGCTAATTCTTGTTGGGGATTTTTCATTTTAAAAGTACTTTGTAATGCAAAGTAAATGAAATTTTACAAAAAAATATTTGGCTACATGATTTTTTTGAAATCGAAGCTGGACTTCTCCCCGCATAGTTTGCTCTGTTTTTGGGAAAAGCTTATTGATTACATCATTTAATGAATGTCCGTTTTCTTACCAGGGCTGAAATTTCGCGGTAAAAATTCTGCGAAATTGATCGATTTATGCTATCATCCGTCATCTGACATCGGACATCCGACTAGGTTAGCAAAGAAAATTCGGTTATTGGAAACATTGCGGATAATCATACTTTATTTTTAAGCAATCAATTTGCTGATTATCAATTGATTGTATTCTATAAAAATCTCTGTTAAGCATTGTTTACTCCAGATTTGGAAATGACTTTTTTGACCAAGGGACCGATGGATAATCCTTGAACGATGATGGAGAAAATCACAATGAGGTAAGTAATGGTCAAAAATAATTCTCGTCCCATCTGCGGCTCGAGTGAAAGCGCCAAGGCTATGGAAATGCCACCCCGGATTCCTCCCCATGTCATAATCAGATTCGTTTTTGGGATAAAGTCCAACTTCTTTTGAAATAGGGAAACTGGTCCAGAAAGGGCAACAAATCTTGACAGAAGCGAAATCACGATTCCAAATACTCCAAAAATCACATAGGTGCTATCCAGCGAAACGATTAACAATTCTAAGCCGATCAAAACGAATAAAAGGGCATTGAGCAAAACATCAATTAATTCCCAGAATTTATCTACATAGTTTTGAGTATTGGGCGACCAAGCGATTTCAGGGGACTTGTTGCCAATGAAGATTCCCGCCACGACCACTGCGAGAGGCCCTGAAACATGCAAATAATGCGCTAAAGCCGATATTCCCATCACTAAAGCGAGGGTGATCATCACTTCGGTCTCAAAATTATCGATGGCTTTCATCAGTCTGAAAGCCAACCAACCGGCAATCAACCCAAGAGCTATTCCTCCGATAACTTCCTCAACGAACAGCAGTCCGACATCTCCAAATGACATCGAGTCCAGGCCTTGTTGGGCGATTTTGAAAATCACAATAAAGACAACAACACCCACTCCATCATTGAAAAGTGACTCGCCGACGATCTTGGTTTCTAGTTTTTTTGGTGCATTTGCTTCCTTCAAAATCCCTAAAACTGCAATCGGGTCAGTGGGGGAAATCAGTGCTCCAAATAGCAGGCAGTAGATGTAATCAATGGGATAGCTGAATGCCTGAAATAAATAATACATCAGCGTCCCTATCAAAAAAGTGGAGATGACTACACCGATGGTGGCGAATAACGCAATGGGGCCTTTTTGTCTTTTGAGCGCGTCTAGTTTGGTATGGAGTGCCCCAGCAAAAAGTAAAAAACTCAGCATCACATCGAGTAGAACCGTTTCAAAATCGATGGAGTTGATCAATAAATTGGCTTCCTCTAAGATGAAGGGATTAAAAGATCCCAGTATATACACCGCAATGGTGAAAACGATGGCGATGATCATCAAGCCTATCGTGAAGGGAAGCTTCAAGAATTTGGTATTGATAAAGGCAAAACCAGCTGAAAGAATGGTCAAAATCGTGATGATATTGAAAATGTTCATGTCGATCTAGATTTAAGAATTCCAAAATACAAGCAATTCTTGAATGGACTTTATATTTCGGTGAGAAAGATGCAAACAAAAAAAGCACTGACCTGTCAAATGTCAGTGCTTTGTGAAAACTCTCAATTTTGGGACCTATTGAGAAACTGTCAATCTATTTTCCTTCTTAAGTCCGCGGTTGATTTTTGGAACGGTATTTTGGATTACATCCTCTTGTTCTTCTCGTAGTTTAGTCCTCATCGATTGGTAGTAGTCAAACTGTGACTTTTGATCTGCTGTCCAAGGTCCGATATAGTCACTAATTTCAGAGTATAATGACCGGATTCTCCGACTCAATTCTCCGTATTTTCTGCTGATTTCTTTCAGTGGAGCCGCAGTATTTTCATCGTAAGAGATTCCTTCTTTTTCTAATTTTTCGAGTTGGTCATCCAGTTTATTGATGGCTGTTTGATCCTCAGCTACCTCGGCATAAAGAGCCAAAACCTCCATTTGGGAGGCGGTCCATTCCTTTCGGATATCTATCGGAATATTCAATCTCGGATCATCGCTGACCTGAAATTTTTGCTCCTGTGATTTTCCATTGACTTCCAGTTTGGCAGTGTAGAGCCCAGGTAAAACATAAGGACCTGAGATTCTACCTCGTCTTGTGCCTGATGCCTCTGTTTGGTATCGCAGGTTCCACATCACCCGATGCAATCCTGCTTTAGTTGGTGCTTTGACTTCATCCACCATTTTTCCATTCGCATCAAAAATCGTCAGTTTGATCGCATCAGGGGAAACTGATTCTCGAAGATAGAAATCAATAGCTGCTCCGAAATCAGGATTTTCGCCTCGGTAGTACATATCTCCTGTATGCGCTCCATCGCGAGTGTAATTGATGATTTCCGCCTCAGCGATGGAGAAGAGTGCGGCATCCTGCCTTAGGACCTCAGGAGTCATTTCCTGAAGTGCATTTACATGGTCAAGAATCCATACCCCCCGTCCATGTGTACCCAAAACCAAATCATTATCACGTGGATGAATCACCAAGTCATTGAATGGGAGAGTAGGCATATTGCTTTTGAGTTCCACCCAATTCTTTCCCTGATCGATACTAATGAATAGGCCAAGCTCTGTTCCCAAATAGAGTAGATTCGGGTTTTTCGGATCTTCTCTTAGGGTTCTGGCAACTCGATTTTCCGGTAGGTTCCCCTCTATGGATTTCCAGGTTTTACCATAATCATCGGTTTGATAGATGTAATTATTGAAGTCATCATTCCGGTAGTTATTGATGGCGACGTAGGCCCTTCCGGCTTGGTGGCTGGATGTTTCGATGGTATTGATCCAAGTTTCTTTGGGTAATCCCCCAAGTTGGGAAGTTACATCATTCCAAGTCTGTCCATCATCCCAAGAGACTTGAAGCAATCCGTCATCTGTTCCTGCATACAGCACACCGGGTTTGAATAGATCCTCGGCCACAGCGGTTAGGGTGGGGTAGTAGGGGATTCCATCATCCAATGAAGCTGTGTTTTCATCAGGTCTTTGTCCCATAATGAGGAGTTCTCTACGATTTACTTGGGTTGTCAAATCTCCCAGTGAAGTCCAGGTCGCTCCATTGTCGGTACTTTTCCAAAGGACATTGGTGCCGGCATAGATCGTATTGGGATCATGATGTGAGAGGAAAAACGGACCGTCCCAGTTGGCAGGCGCCATGGCATTGCCAAGTTCCGGTTCCGGGATCCCAGGACCCCAGGCATCCCAATTTCTTCGGGCACTGATTTTTCCTTGAGGGTCGCCTGGACGGATATCCTGACGTTGTCCCGTCTTCATATCGAGTCGGGAAAGTCCCAAGTATTGTGATTCGGTATAGACTACATTCGGGTCATTTCGATCGACTAGGTTTAAGAAACCATCTCCGCCTCCCAGTCGTCTCCAGTCCTCATTGATAATTCCGTCAGCTCGGTAAGTTTCGCTTGGGCCTACCCAGCTTCCATTGTCCTGAAGGCCTCCGTACACATTGTAAGGTTTGGCATTGTCAACGGCAATTCGGTAGTATTGGCTGACTGGTAAATTGCTAATAAATAGCCATTTGATACCTCGATCATACGATATTCCAATCCCTCCATCATCTCCTTTGATGACATGTCTGGAGTCTTTTGGATTGACCCAAAGAATCCGATCGTCTCCATGGAGGGTTTGGCGAGGAGCGATGAATGTTCTACCGCTATCACTGGAATAGCTATACTGATTCATCATGTAAATGCGAGACTCATCGCTGGGATCCACCAATGGCTGGGAAGCGTACATGGGTCTTGGATTCCAATCACTCATGAGTTCCCAGCTTTCTCCTTTGTCTTTGCTCCGGTATAATCCTGCCCGACGCTCATTGTAGGCTGTGGAGGCGTTGTATTGAAAGCCTTGCTCCAAGGAAATGTAGACTATTTCAGGATTGCTTCGATAGATGGAGATCCCTATTCGGCCATAATCCCCTTCAGGTAGTCCGTTTTTCAGTTCTTTCCAGGTTTTGCCTCCATCGGTAGACTTGTGAAGTCCACTTCCAGGTCCTCCACCATGAAATCCATAAGGTCTTCTTCTTCTTTGATAGGTGGCTGCATAGAGGATGTTTGGGTCTGAAGGGTCCATGGCCACGTCTGTGACACCGGTATCTTCATTCACATAAATGATTCGCTCCCAGGTTTTGCCTCCGTCCTTGGTTTGGTAAAGGCCTCGTTCCCCATTGGGTCCCCAAAGGTGACCGATGGCAGCGACGTATGCGACCAAGGTATCCGTGGGATGAAGTACAATTCGACCGATATGATGCGAGTCTTTTAATCCTACATTTTCCCAAGTCTTACCGCCATCATGTGACTTGTAGACACCATCTCCCCAGGAAGAGCTTTGGCGATTGGCTCGCTCTCCGGTGCCGACCCATACGATATTGGGATGTTTTTGATGAAGAGCGATGGCACCCACTGAGTGAGTTCCTTCATTTTCAAATATAGGTTCAAAAGTGACCCCATTGTTTGTCGTCTTCCAAACGCCACCTGTCGCAGTGGCAGCATAGAAGGTGTAAGGATCTGATTCGAGTACGGCAAGATCTACTATTCGCCCACTCATCGTCGCAGGTCCGATATTTCGGAGTTTTAGCCCGTTAAGTAGTTCGCTTGTTAGTTCTTGGCTTTGACTTGTCATCGAAAAGCCTAGAAAAAGCAGGAGTAAGAGGTATCTATTTTTCATATGAGAATCTTTGTACTTAAGCTGGAAATTAAGCAGCCTGTGTCAGAGTACAAATTCTTTTTGAGGAATGGTGGCTTCTAGATATGTCCAAGGCTCAAATCTAAGCCAAAGCTAATTCCAATAATTTTTCTCCTAAAAGGTAAGGACTGTATTTAAAATCTGAATTTAGGGCAAATGCCGTATAGGCAATAAACTGCTTTTCAATCAATTTTGACGAGGATCTAACTATGACAAAAAATGAAAAAAAGGCTTTTTAACTGGATTTGGATTCTTGCATTTGGGTTTGTAATGATCTCCTGTACGGAGGGGGAAGATATGGAGCCAGATGATAATCAGCAGTTGACGAATGACTTGAATTTTCCCTTTACACTTTCGGGAGATGAAAGTCGCTATGTAATGGAAATTGACGGGGTGGAAGTGAGTAATTATGCGGAAATTCTCAATACACTAAATACGGACAAATCGATCTCTGTCAATATGTGGGGACCAAGTAATGATTTTAATTTTGCTGGCTTCAACTGGATACCTTTGGGTACCGGAACCTATGAGGCTGGGCATGATTTGGGTCCTGGTAATGGTACTTTTGGAAACAATCTTTTTATGATGGGATTTGTGAAGAAAGAGGGAACCAAGTATTACGCTTATTCTGCACATGATTATGGTTTTTTGGAGGAGGAGCGAATTCCAGAATCTTCTGCCACCGTCAAAATCATCACATTTGACGGAAAGCAGACGACTTACAACTTTATGAATGGGACTTTTAGCCAGTTTATTGGTACGGTGGAAGGTCAGTTTGCCGGTACATTCAAAACGAAAGATGGCAAGGAAGTAAAAGTGACCAAAGGGCAATTCAGAATTGTCCAAAAGCTTCCTTCGGGAGCGGAAGAGGTTGAATGATAAAGGGCATTAAGGATTGATATTCTCCCAAATAGAAATTACTACATTTAAAATTTGTGGTTGAAAACTCTAGTGATTATGGCACGAAGCTTATTTAGTGCTTGACCTTCCAATAAAAAACGCTGCCTTTTTTGAGGCAGCGTTTTTAGCGTTGGTGGTTGTTTGATTTTTTTTAGAAAAGCTGCGGAGCAAATTGACTTAAATAGACTCGCCAATTTCTCCAAGTATGTCCTCCTTCAGATTCTACATATTCGTAGGGCATATTCATTCCGTCCAGTTTGGCTCGATAAGCAGTATTGGCATCGTATAGAAAGTCGGTTTTTCCGATAGCGATCCAGTAGAGTTTGTAGCCATTTTCCATTTGGACTTGCAGGGTTTGATCAAAATCGCTGTAAACCTTTCCAGTAGCATCTTCCCGTGGCATAATAGCTGCAGAGAAAAGGCCGATATAATCAAAAGTATTTGGATAGTATCTGGAAATATGAAGCGTATGGAAACCTCCCATTGAAAGGCCTGCAATAGCGCGATTTTCCTTATTCGCTTTCACCCGATAATTGCTCTCCACAAAATTGATAATATCCTCAAAAGCTCCTTCATAGGTTCCATCCATGGTTTTGGGGATCATGAATTGTGGCTTGTAATAATTTCTACTTCCCTCCCCGGGAGCTCCGTCCTGAATCACATTACCATTTGGCATCACGACGATCATGGGTTTGGCTTTTCCCTGGGCAATCAGGTTATCCATGATTTGGGCAGTACGGCCCAAGGATATCCACGCTTCCTCGTCTCCACCTGCTCCATGTAATAGATAAAGTACAGGATATTCTGCAGATGATTTTTCATAACCCGGTGGTGTATAAATCGTGATTCTTCTATCCATATCCAGTCCCGGGGAATCATACCATCTCCTGGTGACAGATCCGTGGGGGATGTCATTGGTTTTGTAGAGTTCGGCATGTCCGCCTCCGATGATAAAAATATTCGTAGAGCTTGCTACATCACGGATTAAGAATGGATTGTTTGGGTCAGTGGTTCGAAAGCCATCGATCAGAAAAGCATAATTGTAAAGCTCGGGGCCTAGTTTTTCGGAAGTGTAGCTCCAGAGACCATTTTCATCCTTGGTCAATTCTACTTTACCGGGACCGTCCATTTCTCCCATGGGCGTTTCCATCTTTACCGTAGGTAAAAAGTCCCCGGTAATTTCTACCGCATCAGCATTGGGAGCAAAAAGGCGGAATGTAACTGAATTGTCTTCATGGATTTCAGGAGAAACAATTTGCTGAGCGTTGAATAAGGCTTCCTGAGCGGTCGAACTCAAGGCAAGCACAAAAAGGAAATTGGAGAGAAGAAGTAATTTTTTCATGGAATTTGTTTCTATTGTTTCATTTTGGAAAAATAGGAATTCAATTTCAGAAAACCTAGATGTCTTTTTTGGGCTAATGGCCTTTTTAAAAGGCTAGGCTTTCAGAAAAGAAAGGTAAAGCCTTGGTTTTGATGCGTTCGGCAATACGGTTGAGGTGATCGCCTTCATAGCTTTCATAGAAATGAGGAATCTCGTAAGATTCCAGCAGCTCGTGCAACTTTTTTGTGGCCTCACTGATTCCTCGGTCCTGAAGTCCGGCATCCATTCCGATTGCCTTGAATTTTTTCAGATTCAAAATGTACTGATCTACAAAGTTAAGGGTCCGGTTTGCGATTATTTTATTGATGACTTCTTGCTGGGGCTCCCCATCTTTTGCTGGAAGATCAAGGTAGAGTGGTGGGTTTTGTGGATTGGGTGCAAAAGCTGCCGAAGTAGCCAAAGCCGCTATTTCGAAGAAGGAAGTTTCTGCCAGTTGATCTGGAGTAAGTCTTTCGAGCTTTTTCATCAATTCCGGATTGGTTGACGCTGCTCCATCCATACAGCAAGGACTCAAGGCATAAATAGCCGCATAGATATCCGGATTTTTCATACCTAATCGCAAGGTGCCGTAGCCCCCCATGGAGTGACCGGCGAGTCCTCGGCTATTTTTGTCCGGGATGGTTCGGTAGTTTTTGTCCATGTAGCTGACCAGCTCTTGGGTGACGAAGGTTTCCCAATCTCCTATGGTAGCCGAACTCGCATACATGCTACCTTTGAATGTGTTATATGCATTGGGCATGACCACAATCATTTCTTTGGAAAGTCCGGCTGCTAGGGATTGCTCAATGACATCTTGCAGGTTAATCCAGTGGTCTTCCCAGCCAAACCATTGAGAATCGGTATCGGTAAATCCGTGAAGCATGTATAGCACGGGAAAACGCCGGTCTGAATTAGAGGCATAGGAGGGAGGAAGGTAGACAGTCACATCTCGTTCGGCAGGATCGCCGATGAGGTTGCCTTCTAGCGCTTGACTATGGATTTTGATACGTTCTTTAGTTCCTTTTTGAGCATTTACAAAGGAGAAACTCATCATCACTAGAGCGGTGAGTAAAAGTAGTTTTTTCATGGTTTTAATGGGTTTAAGGTTGATTAAAAGTAGGTTTTATCGGGAGATTGGCAAAGGGGATTTATAAAAGATGGATTTATACTGATATTCGCTTTTTTGATAAAGATTTACTTAAATTCAATCGTCTAATATTTTTAATTTCACAAATGAAAAAAATCATCCTCCTTTCGCTTTTTCTGATTTTTACCACATTCCCAGCTTTTTCCCAATATCAGATAATCACCGGAGGCTGGGTTTATGATACCGAGACTAAGGCCTTTAAAAAGAATTCGGCCATTTATGTGGTCAACGGCTTATTTGGAACGGGCAGTGAAAATATTACCAACTGGCAGGTCAAAAAGCTTTCCGATGAGGATTATATTCTGCCGGGTTTGATCGACCTGCATGCCCACTATCGGGTAAGCTATGAGGGGAAGGCCTATGATGATACGGTAGCGATGCCAAAGATTTTTCTGGCAAATGGAGTCACCAGCACCTTTCCTGCCGGGGAGATTGAGCCAGAGAAAATGTGGGATTTGCAGCAAAAAATCGATGCAGGACAAATCCCAGGGCCTAGAATACTCCACTCGGGTCCATACTTTGGCACAGCAGCACCCGATTGGAACCCGGATATTTCAGAGTCTCAAATTAGGCAACGAGTCGATGAGTGGGCCGGACGGGGAGCTTATGGTTTTAAAGCCAAGGGTGTAAATGCAGAGCAACTCAAAGTATTGATCGATCAGGCTCACAAACACGGACTGACTGTCACCGGGCATTTGAATTCCGGCTACCGAAACTCCGTCAATCCTCAGGAAGCCATTGAAATGGGAATTGATCGTGTCGAACATTTTCTGGGTGGAAGATTATTAGCGGATTCTGTAGACGCCTATCAAAGTTTAAAGTCTCTAGATCACTCAGATCCAAGGTTGGATGAGATTATTCAATTGTATATCGATAATGGGGTTTACTTTGACGCCACTTTGGCTACCTATGGAGCAATTGGCATGGTTGATTCGCCCATTTTCTTTGACTTCGCGATTGAAAATGAATATTTCACCCCTTTTACTCGTGAGATTATTCGATCCAAAACAGCTTCTGCCTTTAATGAGCTTTGTGCTTTGATCTATCCGGTAAAGCAACAAACACTCAAGCGCTTTTATGATGCCGGTGGCTTAATCACCGTAGGTACCGACCGACCCTTACTTTTGGATAATTACCTGGGTGGAGGAATAGGTGGGTTTTTTATCCATCGGGAAATGGCAGCCATGGTTGAGATCGGGATTTCCCCGGGAGAGGTGATTTATTTAGCTACCCAGCAAAATGCAGAGGCCTTGGGAATTGCGGATAAAGCAGGGAGCATCAGCCCTGGAAAATGGGCGGATATGATGGTCATTCGGGGAAATCCTATCGAAGATATCAATCGAACCCGCAGTGTACACACGGTGATCAAAGGGGGGAAGTTTTATTCCTCGCATGACCTGAAAAATGCCGCTAAGGGGAAGCTGGGGCCGGTGGAGTAGTTTGGGTCTTGAGATGACCTTCCTTTGTGAAAAATCAAAAGAAGTTTGGCTCAAGGGATATTTTTAGATTATTGCTGACTATTTTTTTCAAGATATCTGGTTTGGAGCACCGGTTCTTCTTCATCACTTATGAGCTTAAATAAAATTGGATCACTCAAAATCCGGGAAATTGGAATTTCCTTTCCATCAACTTTGACTAGTTGACTAATCAGCCGGATTCCATGGCTGTAATCCACGTACCAGTCCACGTGCCCTGCATAGACTGGCTGTATGGGTTTTCCATCCAATTGATGCCATCCATAGATGATTACTTTATTGGATAAGTCACTGAGTTGATGGGATAGAATAATGTCCTTTTTGATTCCGGCGATTAGTTGTCCGTTTTGCCCACCTGCTTCCTTTTTTTGCAATTCGATCTGGTTGTTGTGATCGACAAATTTTTCTACGCTTTCATTTTGATTGCCCACAGGTTTGTAGAAAAAAGGCGATAGTTTGATAGTTGCATTTTCATAAAGATGATCACTGATTTTTGCAGTAATCAACGATCCTCCAAATAAATCGGCAAGTTTTTGAGCTGTATGAGGATTCATGGGGATTCGGCAATAATCTTCATTTGAACCTACCGCTAAATAGTCGGGCATAGCCTGGTAAATCACTTCATGCTCTTCTCCTAATGCATCTTTAAAACTCCCCTTCAATATGACCGGTTTTCTTAAAAAATCAGGCAAATTACCTGAAGATAAGACCTTATAGATTTCCTCCTCTCGCTCAGAAAGAGGCAGGGATTTGATTCGGTGCATAAACTCTGAACCCCCTTCTGCATTTGCTTTTCTTTCAGGAATTGTAAGGAAGGTTTCTTTGATTTGGCAATAAACACTTAACGAAACAAAAATTGTATTGACTAAGATTAATGTTAGCTTTTTCTTCATGGGATAAATATGAATCATTTCATATTTCAAACTGATTTGAAAATAAATAATTTTTTCAATGAAGTTTATAGGATTTAAAGATTGGATATATTTTTTTTGTATAAAAATCTAACTAAACTACCATAATGAAAAATTATCGCAAAACTCAAATTTGGAATGTAGGTTGCCTTCTAGTTGCTGTTTTCCTTTTTGCCTGTACTGAATCTGAAGACCCTCAAATTCCTGTAGAAGAAGAGCTAGAAGATTCACTTTATTTCGATATAGAAATTGATGGAAAAAATTTCCGTGCTGAAATCCCTGAGGTAGATTTGATACCAAACTCAGGATTTGAAAAAAACAATTCAGGTGAACCTGGGGTAAATGCCTTGTTTTATAATTATTTTGGTAATAATATTTCAATTGTTTTGAGCCGGGATTGTGGTCCGGATAAGAATAGGGACTGTGTTGATTTATTGATATTCCCATCGAATCCTCTGAAAGTAGGGAAATTTGAAAATCAAACTACACAAGGTTTATTAGTAGGTGGTGATTCCTATGCTTTAAGCTACTCTGGCCCCAATATCTCACCAGAACCCACAGATCAAACAATATTAATGGAGATCACAAAATTTGATGAAGAAATTAGTATTGTAGAAGGTACTCTTTCGGGAAGTTTTTACAAAGCAGGTGATACAACTCCAATACTTTATCCATTTAGTGCAAAGTTTAGGATTTACATTCAGAAGTTTTGATCTTTTGTTTATGAAGTATTTCTATTTTCTAAGTAGGTATCCTAATAGCAATAGAATTTAGTGAATTAGTAAAAGAGAATTCGATAATTTTTAAATTTTCAAATTTTTCAATTTTCCAATTCCAAATCCCATTTGCCATTCCCTTTTCACTCCCGTACCTTTATGGCAGAAATTAAACCCTTCAGCCGTGTCAAATAAAAACGTCAAAGTAGGTCTCGTTCAGCTCAGTTGCTCTGGGGATGTGGCCGAAAATATGAAGAAAACTATCGCAGGAATCCGTACTGCCGCCCAAAAAGGCGCTCAAGTGGTTGTCCTGCAAGAACTTTTTAGATCGCTGTATTTCTGCGATGTGGAGGATTATGAAAACTTCAAACTCGCCGAAGCCATTCCCGGCCCTTCGACGGAATCTCTAGGTGCTTTGGCCAAAGAATTGGGTGTGGTGATTGTCGCTTCCCTTTTTGAAAAGAGGGCTGAGGGGTTGTATCATAATACCACGGCAGTTCTTGATGCTGACGGAACTTACCTTGGCAAATATCGGAAAATGCATATTCCTGACGATCCGGGCTATTTTGAGAAGTTTTACTTCACCCCGGGCGATTTGGGTTATAAGGTTTTCCCAACCAAATTTGGCAAGATCGGCGTGCTGATCTGCTGGGATCAGTGGTATCCGGAGGCGGCTCGTATTACTGCTTTGAAAGGCGCAGACTTTTTGGTGTATCCTACGGCTATCGGCTGGCATAAGGATCAGGACCAACTCACCAATGATGAGCAATATGGCGCTTGGCAAACCATTCAGCGCTCCCATGCCGTTGCTAATGGAGTTCCGGTAGTTTCAGTCAACCGTACAGGCGTAGAAGGTGAGATGCAGTTTTGGGGAGGATCTTTTGTAGCCAACTCTTTTGGTCGGGTGGTGTACAAAGCCCCTCACCTGGAGGAGGAAGTGCATGTAGAGGAGCTGGACCTTACTGGGTCGGATCGATACCGTACGCATTGGCCTTTTCTCCGAGATCGCCGCATTGATAGTTACGAACCGATTACCAAGCGTTACCTAGACGAGGAATAAAGATGGCTGATGTATTTGAATTGGCTCGATCTGGAGCAGCGACTCCAGCTGAGTTGGGCTATTATTTTCCAGCGGAATTTGCACCTCAGGAATCCATGTGGCTTAGCTGGCCACATAAGGAAGAGTCATGGCCAGGTAAAATTGAGAAGATTTTTGCGCCCTATTCCCAGTTTATCAAGGAAGTAGCCAAGGGCCAAAAAGTCAATATCAATGTGGCGGATGAAGCCATGAAGGCTTTTGCTTTGGCACATCTGGAAAAAGCCGGAGCGGACCTGAGCAAGATATTCTTTCACTTTTTCCCAACGAATGATGCTTGGTGTAGAGACCATGGACCTGCCTTTCTGATCAACCCTAAAGCAGTACAAAAAAAAGCCATCGTCAAGTGGAATTACAATGCCTGGGGAGATAAGTATCCTCCTTATGATTTGGATAATCAGATTCCCATCCGAATAGCAGAGGAGTTGAACCTTCCCTGCTTCAAGCCAGGTATTGTCATGGAGGGCGGTTCGGTGGAATTCAATGGAAAAGGAACACTTTTGACCTCGACGGCTTGTCTCTTGAATGAGAACCGTAACCCACACCTCAGCCAAGCTCAAATCGAAAAATACCTCTGCGATTATTATGGAGTGAAGCATATCCTATGGGTAGGAGATGGCATTATCGGGGATGATACGGATGGGCATATCGACGACATCACCCGTTTTGTGAATGAGGATACCGTGGTGACCGTGGTGGAGGAAAACAAATCCGACGAAAACCACGAGATTCTGGCCGAAAACCTTGAAATGCTCAAGAAGATGAGTCTGGAAAACGGCAAGCAGTTGAATATTGTAGAGCTTCCCATGCCCAGTCCGGTAATTTGGGAAGATCAGCGGCTTCCTGCTTCCTATGCCAATTTCTACATTGGGAACGAGGTGGTGGTGGTGCCGACTTTTCGGGATAAAAAGGATCAGAAAGCTCTTGATATCCTGAATGATTGCTTTCCGGAAAGACGAGTAATTGGAATCGATAGTACGGATATCATCTGGGGATTGGGGAGTTTTCACTGTCTAAGTCAGCAGGAGCCTGCGGTGCAGTAGGTATTTTACTATTACCTTGGCGAAAAGGGGTCGAATCAAGCGGAGAGAAGTATTCCAATTGAGTCTTAGGTTGTAAATGGTAAGTAGTAAGCAGTAGGTGGGTTGAAATGAGAAAAGGGGTAAATTGTAGGCATTTGGTTTGCATTTGACACATATCACGATTTTTGAGCCAGTTTAAATTCAGAAGGTTAATTCTTCGAAAATTTTTAGAACGTGAATCAGAAAACTGATTTCTTTAAAGGATGATTTCTTTATTTTCCTACAAATAGATATTTCCGCTAAAATTATCGTTGGGTTTTTCCAAGAATCGAAAATAATTTAAAAATAGTTGAAATTCGATGAAATATTTTTGTTAAACACATTCTACTACAATTATCAACTGTTTTTTTTTTTTTTTTGACTAATTCGGAATTTTATTCCGAAAAAACCCGTTTTTCAGCTTGTACTTTTCTAAGAATTGGAAGGTTCTGATCCTAAGGGATTTGGAAGTGTGAACTAGAATACTTAAAATCAACCATTCATTTAATTATTTCTAACAATTAACCACTTGATACTATGGAAAAGATGAAAAAATTGATTAAATTTTGTTTAGTTATGCTGTGTTCTTTTGGGTTTTTTATTACCACTAATGCTAATTTGCTTTTTCCCCCATACTACAAATTTGTGGCATGTCAAATTGTGAATGAGATGGGGGATGTCACTAAGTATGGGAATAATTGTGAATTTGGTAATAAAGTTTGTATTCCTAATCCATGTGGTGAAGGTTTTTCTGAATAACTTAATTTTAATATTATGAAAAAGATATTTTTGAGTTCAATAAGGTTTGCTTTGGTGACTTTAATGTTCATATTTATGTTAAGCAATCGTTCAGAAGCTCAGAGCATGTTTGACCAAAATAAGAAGCTTGTTCAATGTTTTGTGATTTATCAAGGGGATGTAATCCAGATTGGTAACGATTGTGATTGGGGCTCAAAAGAGTGTCAGAGAAATCCATGCACTCCTGGGTTAGGGGAATAATGTTTTGAGACAGAAGGATAGTAACTTCTGTCTCAAATTTAATATTAGATAAATAGAAAAATGAACAGAGCGACCTTATTGTATTTCATCATTTTTACGTTTGCTTGTGGTGAATCAGTAGATAAACATCATTCTTTTGATAAAGAGTTGCCCTCAATTA
>NZ_JAPEIB010000016.1:0-86764 GCF_028823735.1 Algoriphagus sp. NF | reverse complement strand
ATTTAGCTTAGTTGATCGATTAAATGATACGTCAATCTAAAACTTAAAATCTAATAATCAAACCGTTTAACCAAAAAAACCCAAATCTTTCGACTTGGGCTATTTTTACACTTTTGGAGATTGCTTCTCCCGACCTTGTCGGGATCCCAATGACGTGATAATTCAGCATTCTGGTGTCATTTCTTACTCTCCGCCACCGCATGATGCGCTGCTCTTGCTGCAAAGGCCATATAAGTCAGGGATGGGTTTTGAGTAGCTGTAGAAGTCATAGATGCACCATCGGTCACATAGACATTCGGTACGGCATGCAGCTGATGATGGGCATTGAGTAGGGAAGTTTTGGGGTCTTTGCCCATCCGTACTCCACCCATCTCATGAATATCCAATCCGGGTGCCTGCTTGCTGTCACTGGAGCGGATATTGGTGAAGCCTGCCTTGGTAAACATCTCCGTCATCTGCTCTATGTAATCTTTGACCATTTTCTCATCATTGTCATCATAATCTACCGATATTTTGAGCTGTGGCATGCCCCATTCATCTTTCAAGTTCGGATCGAGTGCGACATAGTTGCTTTCCTTTGGTATGGTTTCGCCCATCATATGTGAGCCTACACGCCAAGGGCCATATTGATCGGGATTGAGTAGGCTGTTTTTGAGATCCATTCCTACGCCGCTGGTATCTGCGCCTGCACCTCGGCCGGCAGAGAATCCTGCTGCGTAGCCTCGGAGAAAGTCTGTTTCCTGCTTGTACACATTTCGGAATCTGGGAAAATAGCCGCTTGTCGGTCTTCCACCACTTGTGGTGTATTCCGAATGTCCCTCATATTCTCCGGATACACGAGCCCGATAATTGTGGAAAGCCACATATTTTCCGAGTAGGCCATTGTCGTTGCCTAGCCCGTTGGGGAACCGATTCGAGGTGGAATTCAATAAAATTGCATTCGTATTCAAAGCGGCTGCATTGACAAAGATCACATCGGCGTAGAACTCTTCCATTTCTTTGGTCAGGCGATCGATGATTCGGACACCGGTGGCCTTTCCTTTTTCTTCATCATATATGATGGAGTGAACGACGGAGTCAGGGCGTAGGGTCAAGTTTCCAGTTTTCAGAGCCCAAGGGATGGTAGAGGAATTGGAACTGAAATAGCCTCCAAAAGGACAGCCCCGCTGACAGAGGTTTCGGTTTTGACATTTGGCTCTTCCTTGCTGTGCGTAGAAATCCAAATTTCCGTTGATGTGTGCACAACGAGCAGAAATCATGTGTCGGTCATTGCCATAGTGCTTTTTCAACTGCTCCGCGAAGTGCTTTTCGACTACATTGAGTTCGTATCCCGGCAAAAATTCTCCATCTGGCAAGTGTGGAATACCATCGCGATTTCCCGATACTCCAGCGAATTTTTCTACATGACTATACCAAGGCGCAATATCCTTGTAGCGAATCGGCCAATCCACCGCAAATCCATCCCGGGCAGGACCTTCAAAGTCAAAGTCAGACCAACGCTGCACCTGTCTGGCCCAAAGCAAAGATTTCCCTCCGACTTGATAGCCCCGAATCCAATCGAAGGGCTTTTCCTGCACGTAGGGGTGCTCGGTGTCTTTCACGAAAAAGTGCATGGCATCTTCCCGAAAGGCATAGCATCGGCTGATGACGGGGTTTTCTTTTTTGATATCTTCAGGAATCTGACCACGATGCGGAAATTCGTAAGGAAGCATGTTAGTCGTCGGGTAGTCCTTGATGTGTTCGACATTTCTACCTCGCTCCAGCATCAGGGTTTTGACTCCCAAGTCGCAAAACTCTTTGGCAGCCCAAGCTCCACTGATTCCCGAACCGATAACGATGGCCTGATAGGTTCGATCTTGCTTACTTTTGATATTTAGATTAGCCATTGACTCGAGGTTTTTGAAGGTCAGAAATCAAGACTGCCCCGTTGTACTCACCTGGAATGAGGGAGTAAGGCACCACTTCAGTTTGGATATATTCGGAAGCCATATAGCCCTGAATCGTAAATCGCTTCGCAGTATTGACAAAATAGGCGATGGATTCTTTGGTGCGACCTTCCTCGGAATCATCTCCTTTGAGTTGGGCCGTTTCTAGCACCATTGCCTCCTTTTCTTTGGTGGTCAACTGATCAAAAGCTTTTCCACTGCTTTCTTTTACATAACTGGGAAAGGACTGCAAGCCTTGAGAAAACTTTTTCTGATTTTCTTCATTGAAGCAGTCGTTGACCATCACTAAAATAAAATCATGGACTTCCAGGTCTAAAGCACCTTTGATCTCTCCGGCGGGAATAATCGTGTCGGATATACTTGCAAGAAGCTTTTTGAGTGATGGGGTGATTTGGAGTTTATCGTAGGCAGCGAGGATATCTTCCTTTCCAAAATCACAGGAAGGAATCAGGGCAAGTCCCCCGGAAATCAGGGCAATATGCCGCAAGGCGTGTCTTCTATTCATGGGTAATAATGGGTTTAAAGCAACTGGATTAAAAAGTAGGGATTTTTCTTTCAAAATCCCACCTTATCCATGCTTTTGGAGGAAATGATACCATTAGTGGTAGAAAAATCTGGAGTGAAAATCTATCGGGTCAGGACTCCTATTTCAGCCAAGGTAGCCGGATTACCGTCTGCGGTTTGGATTGCTTCCAATTCTATCCACTTAGCTGAAACCCCATCGAAGCGTATTTCCTGCTCAATTGGGCTATTGACCACGTTGGCAAACTCACCACTAGCGACTTCCGTCCAGTTTTTTCCGTCTGTACTGACTCTGAATACAAACTCTGTGATATGTCCACTTGGATACCGGGCTTGCATGGGGAGATAGGTAAAGCCAGTTAGCGTAACCGCTTCTCCCAGGTTTACTTGAATTTTGGAGGAACTTAAAGTGGCATAAGAGCTAGGGTTTTCATCGATTGCTTTTTCATCTTCGGTCTTCCATTTTGCTTTGGCGATGTCCAGCTCTTTTTGAAATATGTCACTGTTTTCGCCAGTCCTCGGGTCAAAGGACATAACTTTTAAGGTGGAGGCTTCTTGAATTTCCAAAGGATGGGTATAAAGCTCCGATGGTTCTGATCCATCCAAGGAATAGCGAATCTCCAGTCCCTCATCCGGTGAAAGCAGGGAGACTAGTCCGGACTTTTCCCGTTGGATAGTAGGTGGAAGAAGCAATTTCGGGGCATAGTAGATTCCCAGCTCTGAAATCACGGGGATGTCTTTTCCATCCTCGAAATTGATTCGGATTTTTTGGGTGCTTACATCCGGAAACCGCAAAATCCGTTTGTAGCCGACGGTATTGCCAGACGCAATTTTTTCCCAAGATCCATTGATCTCAGCTTCCAGCGTGAAAGCCTTTACCCGCTGTCCGAGCGGGGTGTATTCCTGTAAAAGCAAGCGATTGAAAGACGCCTCTTTCCCAAAGTCCAATTCCAAATTGGCTTTTGGTCCTGCCCCATCTGATAGGGTCCAATAGGTTTCATATTCCCCATCAATCACCCTATTTGCCTCGTAGCCATAGCCCCGATCTGCACTAGATGAAATGGTCGCTTCAGTCGCTAGATTTGTTTGAAAATCTTCTTTGATTTTTGCTGCCATTTTTAAGATGGCTTCTTCATCATTCTCATGAATCAAGCCGCGGGTGTCCACAGGGAAATTGATCAGCAAAGAAGAATTTCGACCGATGCTTTTGTAAAAAATCTCCATCAGTTGGGGGAGGGTCTTGACTTTGTGATCCTCATAGGCATGATAATACCATCCCGGGCGAATGCTCACATCAGACTCAGCAGGCACCCAATGTGTACCATTTTCCTGTCCGGATGCCCACTTTTCCGAATACTCAGGCATGCCTGCATAGACCGAGTCTCGCATCAGATTGGACCAAGTGGTCTCGTAGGCAAAGCCATGCTCATTACCCACCCAACGCACATCGGGTCCGGCATCGGAGAAAAGCATGGCATTGGGCTGCAATTCCCTTACCAAGGCATGGGTATTTTCCCAGTCGTAATAGGTCAGCTTATCGACTTTCCGTTCCTCATTGGCTCCACCATACCAACCTGTACCTCCATTGGCCCCGTCAAACCAAACCTCAAATATTTCCCCATAATTCGTCAGCAATTCGGTCAGTTGATTGCGCATGTAGGTGATGTATTCAGGCTTGCCATAGTCGGGATGATTCCGATCCCATGGAGAGTAATAAATACCGACTTTCAGACCGTATTCCCGGCAAGCATCCACAAATTCACGGATCAAATCGCCCTTTCCATCCCGCCAAGGACTGTTTTTCACTGAGTGCTCCGTGTAGGCTGATGGCCAAAGCACGAAACCATCGTGATGCTTGGCGGTGATAATCAGTCCTTTCATCCCGGCTTCTTTGGCGATCCTTGCCCACTGCCTTGCATCGAGCGCTGTGGGATTAAACTGTTCGGGTTTTTCATCCCCAAAACCCCATTCCCGATCCGAGAAGGTGTTCATATTGAAATGCACAAAGCCATAAAATTCGAGTTGCTGCCAGGCAATCTGTCGCTCATGGGGAACGGGGAATACAGGTGCAGGTGGAGCGGCTTTTTCATTACAATGTGAAAAAAGAACTAAAAGGAGTGGGGCGAGCAGTTTTTTCATATTTCGAATTTGAAGTAGCATTCTAAGAATTTTCGATGGAATTGGAAAAGAAAAGTCCTGTTCAGCAAGGCTTTTCTGCCATTTGGAAAAAACGGGAAACTATTACCCCGCTTTCCTTGTATTTTCGGGGTATGAGGTATTTAATTCTTTTCGCTCTGCTTTTGGGCTCACTTTCTCTAAAAGCTCAAGTAGAAATCACGGTACGGGATGGGCTTAATTATGATCCGCTATCAGAGGTTTTGATTCGCTTAGAAACAGGCGAAGAGTTTCAGACAGATCGGCTTGGGCTGGCCACTTTTGATCAAAAGACTCCTTTCTCAGTCATTCTTTTCAAGCCTGGATATGAATCGCTCGAGGTTACAGTGAATGCGGAGGAAAGCACCTTTTTTCTTTTCCCAAATAGTATTTCACTCTCGAGTGTGACTGTTAAGGCCTTTGAAACAGAGCGACCACTCTTAGAGCAGTCTGCCTCTATCAGTTTGATAGGTGAGTCGGATTTGTATCGCTTTAATGAAACTTCCATAGTCAATGCCTTTAATACCAAACCCGGTGTGCGAATCGAAGAACGGGCACCGGCTAGCTACAGGGTATCCATTCGAGGAAGTTCCCTTCGAGCTCCTTTTGGAGTCAGAAATGTCAAGGTCTATTGGAATGAAGTGCCGATCACGGCTCCTGATGGGACGACTGCTTTGAATTTGCTGGACCTCAGCAATATTCGTACAGCTGAGGTGATCAAAGGGCCGTCCGGAAGTATCTACGGAGCTGGAAATGGTGGTGTCATCAACCTTAGCAGTGCTGCGGACTTACAAAGCGGTAAACTGACCTCGGAGTGGGTTGCCGGATCTTTTGGATTAAATAAGGGACGGTTTGCGATCACCCAACCTATCGGAAAAGGAGGAATCGAAGTGGCTATCGTCAATCAGGAAAGTGACGGCTATCGCGAGCATTCGGCTATGGACCGGAGCGTTTTTCAGTTGGGAGGCTATTTTCCAGTAAACGAAAAACAGGAGATCCGGACACAGATTTTGTTTTCAGATTTAGACTATCAAATTCCCGGTGCTTTAAATGCCGAACAGCTAGCGGAAGACCCTACCCAGGCTCGTCCCGGATCGGTAGATCAGAATAGCTCTATTTCACAGCGAGCGCTTTTAGCAACTTTTGGTCATCGCTATCGATTCTCGGATAAGATTGAAAACAACACCACATTCTATGTGAACACCAATGATTTTGAGAATCCCTTCATTTTGGATTATAAAAAAGAATTGGGCTTTGGAAGTGGAGGAAGGACTCGTTTTACATTCGATTGGAATTTGGCAGGTAAGCCGCTTCGACTAATTGCCGGAGGGGAATATCAAACCAGTCTCACCGATGCTCAAAATTTCGGTAATCGAAGTGGAGTGGCAGATACCGTTCGCTTCGCTGATAAATTACGGGCGACCCAAGCATTTTTATTCCAGCAAGCCGAATGGGAGTTTACTGAGCGCTGGTTGCTGACATTAGGTTTGAGTCAGAATTTTTCCTCTTTTGAAATCGATCGTTTGATTGATGCAAGTGGAGGTCCTACAGGCCCTCAGAAAAGACAATTCGATCCTATTTTAATTCCCCGAGCAGCAGTCAATTTCAGTTTAAATGATTTTTCGGCTTTGAGAGCATCTGTAAGTAGTGGTTTCTCTCCGCCCACTATTGATGAAGTTCGTACCAATGAGGGAAGTCTGAATTTGGATCTGGAGGCTGAGCGGGGAACAAATTTTGAGCTGGGGTATCGATTGGGTAAGAATCGATTGAATGTCGATCTGACAGCCTTTTACTTTCGACTTAATCAGACTATAACCACTTTCACCAACGAGCAGGGCGTAGTACTCTTTCGAAATGCCGGCTCTACCGATCAAAAAGGAATCGAGTTGGCTTTGGATTATCAGTTGGTACAGCGAATGGGTGGATTTCTACGGGGTCTGGATTATGGAGTAGCTTACACCGGACATTATTTTGAGTTTAGGGATTACCAAAAACGAGATCAGGATTTTTCCGGAAACCAATTGACGGGAGTAGCTCCAAATACAGTCGTTCAGACGCTGGATTTTCGTTTTGCCGGAAATGTTTACCTGAA
Source organism: Algoriphagus sp. NF (assembly GCF_028823735.1). Taxonomy (NCBI): domain Bacteria; kingdom Pseudomonadati; phylum Bacteroidota; class Cytophagia; order Cytophagales; family Cyclobacteriaceae; genus Algoriphagus; species Algoriphagus sp. NF. The sequence continues at coordinate 80,050 of NZ_JAPEIB010000016.1, read as the reverse complement.
TTTGACCCATCAGTTCACCGATGAAATCCCCCTGAATGATGCCAATACAGTTTACCAAGATCCATTTAATCTGGTGAATCTCCGGATGGGCTTTTTCGAGCAGATTTCTAAAAAGCTTGATATGGAAATCTACTTTGGTCTGGAAAATTTGTTTGATGTGGATTATTCCTTGGGAAATGACCTGAATCCTTTTGGAGGCAGATTTTATCAGCCAGCACCGTCACAAAATGTCTATTTCGGGGCCAAATTCAATTTCCGCTATTGAGCTGAATGATCAGTCCCTCATCGGTGAGATTCGTCTGATAAACCTCCAAATCAGAACAAGAGCCTGATTGGAGCACGCCTGTTTTCAGATTGAAGCGGTATTGATGAAGTGGGCAGATAATTTCCTCATAGCCATTGATGCTGCCTTGAATAAGCGATGCTCCTCGGTGAGGGCAGAGGCTATCAAATGCAAAAAAGTGATTCCCTACCCGGACGATCCCGATTTCTTTATTGCCAAGCTTCACTCGTTTGATGACTTTTTCTGGGAAAAGATCGATGGCACCTTCCTTTGACTGACCTAGTTGGAATTTCTTCATAGCAGTGTAAAAATCAGATTTTTACCCTTCAAAATAAAATTTTAGATTTAGCGGGTAAGAAGTGGTAACTTACTCCAAACCTCGAAAAGTATGAAAACTCTAATCACTTTTGCTCTTTTATTTTGCTTCGGATGGGTTCAGGCGCAATCCATAGAGGGAGCTTGGAAGATGACTCATCAAAATGGTGAGGAAGTTACAGATGTAGAATATATCAAGATTTATCAGGATGATTACTTTGCCTTTGGGGCTAAAAAGATCGCTGATAATGCCTTTGTTGGTGCAGGTGGAGGTCCTTTTGAATTGGACGGAAATACATACACAGAGACTTTGGATTTTTTCACCTTAGACCCCTTTCAGGTCGGGACAGTTAATAAGTACCAATTGGATTGGGTAGATGGGAAAATCGTCATTTCATCAGAAATCAACGGGCGAATGCTCGTAGAAATTTGGGAGCGAGTTTCCGATGGGCAGGATGATTTGACAGGCAATTGGGTGATCACAGGCAGAAAGCGAGATGATGAAATTCGCCGATCTACTCCAGGAGCCAGAAGGACGATCAAGATTCTTTCCGGAGGGCGCTTTCAGTGGGTAGCCTTCAATTCGGAGACTAAGGAATTTAGTGGTTCTGGAGGGGGTACTTACACGGCAAAAGATGGAAAATATACCGAGAATATCACCTTTTTCTCCCGAGACAATTCACGTGTGGGAGCAAGTTTGGGGTTTGATTATGAGGTCATTGACGGAGAGTGGCATCACAGTGGACTGAGTTCAACCGGAAACCCTATCTATGAAATCTGGACCCCTTATGCGATCGGGTATCCCGGTGCGAAGAAATGAATGAGTCAAGTCATACCAATAAAAAAGAGCGGAAATTTCCGCTCTTTTTTATTGTAAAAGAAACTACTTTAATGGCTATTACAATCAATGAACTTTTAAGTAGCCTAAGGTTACACCTCTACCACGTAAAGCTCTTTCAATTTCTCGACAGTGTAATCTATCTCTTCAATAGTATTGAATCGACTAAAGGAAAACCTAACGGAATCTCTTTCTGGATTATGATTCAATGCCCTTAAAACATGTGATCCAACTGTGGCGCCCGAACTGCAAGCCGAACCACCGGATGCAGAGATGCCAGCCAAGTCCAGATTGAACAGTAACATCCCCGCATTGGCCTCAGATGGAGGTAAACTCACATTAAGGACCGTATAGAGCGACTGATCAATATCCCCAGACATTCCGTTGAATTCGACACCTGGAACGCTTGCTTTGATTGATTCGATGAAATGCTTTTTCAAGGCCTTGATGTGTGCCTCATGGCCACTCATATCCTCGTATGCTATTTCCAAAGCCTTGGCAATCCCAATGATTCCGATCACATTTTCCGTTCCACCCCGCATATTTCGCTCCTGAGCTCCGCCATGAATAAATGGGTGGATCTTTTTGTCTTTTCGCACATACAAAAACCCGGAACCCTTTGGACCATGAAACTTATGCCCACCAGCGACAAGAGCATCGATCGGTAAACTCTTCAGATCATGAACATAATGCCCCATAGTCTGTACGGTATCCGAGTGGAAAAAAGCCCCGTGAGCCTGCGCTAACTGGCCGATTTGATTGAGGTCGTTTAGGTTTCCGATCTCATTATTTGCTTGCATCAAGGAGACGAGCGCATTTGGATATGTTTTCAATAATTCCTCCAATTGGCCTAAGTCGATTTCTCCTTTTTCATTCACATCTAATAGATGTAGCTGAATGTTTCCTTTTTGAGCACATACTTCCAGCGTGTGCAATACTGCATGATGCTCGATAGGAGAGGTAATAGCATGCTTGATCCCGTGTGTTTCGATTCCGCAAACCAAGGCGGTATTGTCTGCCTCAGTTCCTCCAGAAGTGAAGAAAATCTCTGAAGGGCTTGCATTGAGCAGTTCTGCCACTTTTTTGCGTGACCGTTCGATGGCAGTACGGACTTCTCTTCCGTGGCTATGAACCGAAGAGGGGTTTCCATAGTGGTTTTTCATAAACGGGAGCATGGCTTCGATGACTCGATCATCCATGGCTGTAGTAGCAGCATTGTCCAAATAGACCTTCATCTTTTCTTCTTTTTGGGTTATTTAAATCAAGGAAGCACTGACGACTTCTTTGATGTCTTGCATGATTTTCTTGGCTAGGTGTTCGGCTTTGGATTCAGAATCGGATTCCGCATAGATTCGGATAATCGGTTCGGTATTTGACTTTCTCAAATGGACCCATTCCTTTTCAAACTCAATTTTTACACCATCAATATCATTGATAGGTTGCTTTTTATACTTCTCACGGATCTCTGAGAGGATTTTATCCACATTGATCTCCGGGGTAAGTTCGATTTTATTTTTAGAAATATAATAATTCGGATAGGTGGCTCGAAGTCTCGAAATGGACTTACCGAATTTGGCCAAGTGGGTCAAAAATAGCCCAATCCCCACCAAGGCATCTCGACCGTAGTGTGAAGTAGGATAGATGATTCCTCCGTTTCCTTCACCCCCGATGACTGCATCTACGGCCTTCATCTGACTGACTACATTGACTTCACCCACTGCTGCGGCCGTGTAAGTGCCACCTCGCTTCTCTGTCACGTCCCGTAGTGCTCGGGTAGATGAAAGGTTTGATACCGTGTTTCCCTTTGTGTGTGACAGTACATAATCTGCCACTGCTACGAGCGTGTATTCCTCACCAAAAGGAGAACCGTCTTCATTGATCAGTGCTAATCGATCAACATCCGGATCTACTACGATTCCTAAGTCAAAATTTCCTTTTTCCAGTTTTTGAGAAATGTCGCGTAGGTTTTCAGGAAGTGGTTCGGGATTGTGGGGGAAATGACCGTCAGGGGTACAATACATTTCCTCAATGACCTCGACTCCCAGCGCTTTCAAAAGCTTTGGTACTACAATCCCTCCGGTAGAATTCACGGCATCGACTACCACTTTGAATCCACGGGCCTTAATCGCTTCTACATCTACCAATTCCAAGTCCAATACATGCTGAATGTGGCGATCCAGATAGTCATCAATAGGTGTATAAGCTCCCAATTTTTTCACCTCTGCAAAGGAAAAGTCCTCTGTTTCTGCCTTTTCTAAGATATCCTTTCCTTCTGCATCAGAGATAAATTCTCCCTTCGCATTCAGAAGTTTGAGTGCATTCCACTGGATAGGGTTATGACTAGCCGTAAGAATAATTCCTCCTCCTGCTTTCTCGGCAGGGACAGCAAGTTCTACAGTGGGAGTGGTACTTAGACCCAAGTCTATCACATGTATTCCAAGGCCTTGAAGGGTAGCAGAAACCAATTTGGATACCATTTCCCCAGAAAGTCGTGCATCTCTTCCGATGACGATTTTTGAGTTTCCGGTTTTTTCCAATACCCAAGCGCCATAAGCGGCGGTAAACTTCACAACATCGATCGGGGTGAGACCTTCTCCGGCTTTCCCACCGATAGTTCCCCGTATTCCGGAAATTGATTTAATCAGTGACACGTACAGTAAATGATTTGTTGAAAAATTGAAAAAATCCTGCCGATAGGCAGGATTGAGATTTATTTGAATTTTGCCAGTACTTTATCGACTTCGTTGTCGGGATTTCCACAACTACTGTTTGAGTCCACCGTCTTCCCACAGTAGCTACAAGTCCCACCATCCTTGTTCAGATAAGGGTTTTGAGAAGCACAAGTTCCTTTAAACTCCCCGTTTTTTATGAGTATGAGCCTGACAGACATCAAAACGAAGAATAATGCCAAGAAGCCAAGCGTGATTAATACAGTTGCCATAACGGATAATTTTGCACAAATTTAAAGCTTTACTTCGAAAACGACTATCATTTCCACATAGTTTCCCAAATCATGTCTAATTTGAGTACCCGTGCCGAGCAGTTGGCTGCTTTCGATCGATTATTGACCATCATGGATGAGCTTCGCGCACAGTGTCCTTGGGATCAAAAGCAGACCACGGAAAGCCTCAGGCACTTGACTATTGAGGAAACTTTTGAGCTTTCGGACGCTATCCTCGAAGGAAATCCTGACGAAGTTAAAAAAGAGCTGGGGGACATACTTCTTCACATTGTTTTTTATGCCAAAATCGGTTCTGAGGAAGGCAACTTTGATATAGCTACTTTGACCAATTCGCTTTGCGAAAAGCTCATCCGCCGTCATCCTCACATCTATGGAGATACTCAAGCAAATGATGCTGAAACCGTCAGTCAAAATTGGGAGAAAATTAAGCTGAAGGAAAAAGGGAATAAATCTGTCCTAGGGGGAGTTCCGAAATCACTTCCTGCCTTGATTAAAGCGATGCGGATTCAGGAAAAGGCCCGAGGTGTGGGCTTTGACTGGGAAGAGAAGCATCAAGTTTGGGAAAAGGTAGAAGAAGAAATGCAGGAATTCAAGGAAGAGTTTAATGCTTCTGATGCTAGGGAAATAGACCAAGAGAAAGCCACAGCTGAATTTGGGGACCTGCTTTTTTCATTGATCAATTATGCCCGTTTTATCGATATCAATCCTGAAGAAGCATTGGAGCGGACCAATTTGAAATTCATTAAGCGATTCCAGTATCTGGAATCAGCAGCACAAAAATCCGGTAAAAATCTGGCTGATATGACTTTAGCAGAAATGGATGTCTTTTGGAATGAGGCAAAAAAGCTGTGAGAAATTTGTGTTTTTAGTAAATAAGCTTTTCTTTTTTTAAGGATTTTAACAAAAATTCTATTAGGCGAATTGAATGGTCGATCAGACTGATCAGGCTTAATTTTTAATAAACCCAAAGAATATTCTGACTCATCTCTATTTGTCGGAATCTGAATATCCGGTTCTCCAGGCTGAATATCTGCTTTTACTTGTTTTGGCAGGCTTTTGGAAGATTTAATCAATTATGGATAAAGGCATTTTGGTTTTTTTGGTCTTGCTCTTGTGCGGTCATGGGGTTTTATCTCAAGATACCCGACCTTACAAAGGAGGTTTTACCTTCAAGGGACTTCGTGGAACAGCTGAGCTTCAGTATACACTTGATGAGGAGATGGAGCCTATTTTGAATGGTCCTTTTGTTTTCAACTATAGCAAAATGGATAGCCTGGAAAGGGGATTGTTCAGAAAACTTCAAGTTGAGGGTGTCTATGCCGAGGATCAAAAAAATGGGGATTGGACCTATCAGCAAGAAATACATCAAATAGGCATTGAAGATATTGTAGATCGGCAAATTCAAGCTGCGCTTTCTACAAATCTGGTAAAATTGGAAGCAAATTATCAAAAAGGGGAATTGAGCGGCTCATGGAGCTATTCCGAGAAAAATTGGCAGGGTGAAAAGTACTTGGATGTATTTGTAGCCAAAGATTTGACTTTTGAAAAAGACAGCTTGCTTGGTTCCGTAAATTTTGAGTCGAAAGACCCAAAGCGTACCTATCAGATCTTTGGCCAAGTAAATAAAGAAGGCTTGATGGTAGGTAATTGGGAGTTTTTCTATCCCATGGACAGCAATCTTACCATTCATGAAACCCGGCGCTATGAAAAGGGATTCTTGATTGGTCTTTCTAAAGTCAATAGCCTGACAAATCAGAAAATTGATGAAGTGGTTTTTTATAATGCTATTGAAAAACTCGATTCACTCAATCAGGGATTTGAGGTAGACTACAAAGTATCTGATCAGGCATTTGGACTGATTTTCAATGATGGCTATGCGGAAAGCAGCGAGGAATTTCAGGAACAATATTTAGGAACCTATCTGCTGGAAGATGCTCTTAGCCGGGTTTTGCAGTTTGAAGAAGATTTCTTTTCCGAGGATGGGAAACTCAAAAAATATCCGCTTTCAACCCGAAGGTTTGTCTATGCAATATCCGAGGAAGACCAAGGCCGTTACGAAGAAATTATCGAGGTTTTTGACAGGTTGAAGGAACAATCCAACCAAAAAGCTATCTCCGATTTCCTTTCACTCAACCAAAATACTTCCGATTCACTGGCTTTCAGCGGGGCCTATTTTGAGTATTTGATGAGGAAAATCGGAAACTATGAGCAAGTTATCCAATTGCTTCGCAATGGAGATATCCAATACTTTGATACTGGGAATTACCTACGTGACGGATTGAATTTCTTGAATTCAGAGGAGCAGATTAATTATACTTATGACACTGAATTGCGTCAAAAGACTTTGGAGTTTCCGCAGCTCTCTGAAAACAAAAAGCTCTCCACAGATCTGCTAGCGCACATTCAGCGGGAGTGGGAGACATTTGAATCGATTCAGGATCATATTCAAAAGCAACAAGTCGACTTTAGGCAAAGTACTGAACTTGATGTCCTCGAAGAACGGATTTTAAAAGAAAAGCAACGGGTAGCAAATGAAAAAAAATCACTTGAAATCCGCAATAACCGACACAAGGCATTGATAGATTCGGTCTATCAGAACCTCAGTGTAAAAAATTATCAGCAACTCCTCAATACGTATAATGAAACCGAAGGCTTTTTGGAAAAAGCGGAGATTGGGGATGAATTGATTGAGTTGTTTCTCTTTCTGGAGGAAAGCCTTCCCGAATTGCAACGATACGAAAATCTAGGAGCATCCCTTCGGGAAGAGTTTACAGAAAAGACGCTGGACCCATTCACCTTTGAGACGGACTTTGAAGTGCTGCGTCAACCGGGACTCATTCAGGCAGCAGAATCCATTATTGATTATGAACTTGACCTGATCATGCGTTCGGAAGATTTTCGGGATGTGCAGGTTCATCTACTCAACTTGGATGCTCTCGAATCTCGCCTTTTGGAATTGAAAGGCAGAAATACCAAAAGACTGGAGCGAAATATTCGGAAAGTCTCCGGCAACATCAACCAACTTAAAAAACTACTTTCGATATGAGGTTTGACTTTTTAAAAGCTTTAATAAGCAGGATGAAGGCGCCTCTCTTGTTTTTGATATTGATAGTCTCGCCTTTAGTAGCTCTGTCACAAGAAGAACCTGAGCAGGAAGAACGGATCACGTCTCGTCGATCTGAGCTCTGGAATGGGCTTTACACGAAGTATAGAATTGGCGAGAAACTATTCTACTACGGAGAGTATCACCTTCGGACAAGAGATCAATTGGTTCAAAACATGGGGCAAATCTATTTGAGATTTGGACTCAGTTATATTATCAATAAAAACCTGGAAATTACAGGTGGGATTGTCACTCCATTCTATTGGGCACCACCCGAGTACGCTGATCAAGAGCTTCCCTATGATAAGATCGTCAATCAATTTCGATTCTGGCAACAGGCCCTTTTTATTCAGTCGCTAGGAAAGGCAAAGCTTTACCATCAAATCCGAACTGAACAGCGCTGGAGAAGGGATTATTATGTCGGTTCCCCATTCGAACTTACCTATCGATGGCGGTATAAAATATCCTCTTACATTCCCCTAAATTCCTATAAGTTTCAGCCGGGAACTTACTTTCTCTCGCTTTACAATGAAGTTTTTATACAAACTGGAAAGACGATCATTCGAAATCCATTCGAGGATAATCGGGCTTTTGTAGGCTTGGGATATATTTTGAATGAAAATATTCAATTTCAGGTTGGTTATGCCAAAAGTTGGCAGCAAAGGGATTCCGGGATCAATTACAATAATCGGGACCTGATACGTTTCTCCGTTTATCATAATCTTGATTTTACCAGAAAGAAAAAGCCACCGGTGGATTTTCAGCCAGTGTTTTGATGAATTTTCAGTAAAACCAAGCTTTCTTCCAGCCCAAATCCTGAGAGGAATAAATACTTCCTTTTCCGCTGAAGACATAGGCGATTCCACAGGCAAGCGCTAGAAAAACTCCGGCTTCTGAGCCAAATAACTCCATGCCCATAACAGTGCAGGCTATTGGGGTATTGGTGGCCCCTGAGAAAACACCGACAAAGCCCATCCCCGCCAGTAGCGCTAAAGGCAGGGGTATCAAGCTACTCAATGCATTGCCCAAGGTGGCTCCTGTGAAAAACAAAGGAGTAACTTCACCACCCTTGAATCCTGCCCCCAAGGTAAATCCGGTCAAGCCAGTTTTGGCCAGCCAGTCATACCAAGGCAGGGGCTGCTCAAAGGCCTCCACAATCCGGGGAATTCCCAATCCTATGTAAGTGGTGCTGTCCGAAATCCATACAATCATTGCGATCACTAGTCCGCCTATGACCGGTCTCAGGGGTGGGTAGGAAAAAGCTTTTGAAAAAAAATTCGAAAAAAAATGGGTTGTCTCCGCGAATAATCTTCCAGAGAGACCAAAGGCAATTCCAGCAGGTATCACCCAGAGTAAATTCGGTAAGGAATGAGTAGCGATTTCGGGAATGAAATACTCGGTATGCCCCACTCCCCAGAGCAATTCGCAAGTCCAATCAGCTACCAATGCCGCCCAAAAAGCGGGGAAAAGCGATTGAGGACGAAATTTGCCTGTATGCATCCATTCCAAGGCGAAGATTGCCCCGGCAAGTGGCGTCCCAAAAACTGAAGAAAATCCACCTGCAACCCCTCCTATGAGCGTCAAACGCCGATTTTCACGATTAAGTCCAAGCCATTTGGTCAATTGATCGGAAAGAGATCCTCCCATCTGTACGGCAGTCCCCTCTCGCCCTGCTGAGCCACCAAATAAATGGGTCAAGATGGTCCCAAAAAGCACCAAAGGCGTCATTCTAAGCGGAATGGGTCTTTTATGTGCATTGAGTTCGTCTAGAAGTAAGTTGTTTCCTTTGAGGGAGTTTTGTCCAATTTTGTGATAAGTCCAGCCGATCAAAAAACCACCCATTGGAAGGAGTGCAATAATCCATCGGTGAGACTCTCTGTAATCGGTAGCCCATTCTAAGGATATCAGGAAAAAGGCGGAAGCAGACCCTGTCATAAGTCCTATCAGAAGCCCTCCTAGGAGCCATTGAAAAAAGTAAATGCCAAATGATTTGAAAGTCAATTTAGATTTTTGTTCTTGGGATGGGCAAATTAGGAATAGAAATTGAATTTTAAAGAACTGTCCGGCCGCTTACAACTATTCTTGGCAGGGAGTGGTTATTTACAAAATCCATTGAAATGAAAAATATACTTATCACCGGTGGCTCAGGCCTGATAGGGCAGCGCATCACTCAATTGCTGGAGCAAAAGGGGATGGAAGTCGCTTGGTTGAGTCGATCTGCAAAATCACGAAAATCGTTTACCTGGGATATTCCCAGTCAACAAATCGATGCTGAGGCGATGGAATGGGCTGATGCGGTGATTCACTTGGCCGGTGCTGGAGTGGCAGACAAAAAATGGACTCCTCAGCGGAAAAATGAGATTCTGGAATCCAGGACCCAAAGTACTCAATTGCTCCATCAGGCAATTGAAGCGGCGAAAGAAAAACCGACGACTTTTATCTCTGCTTCCGCGATTGGATATTATGGATTTGATACCGGTTCACAATTACTCGATGAAAACAGTCAAGCCGGGAGTGATTTCTTGGCGGATGTGGTGATTGCATGGGAAAAAGAAGTCAAAAAGATAGAGTCATTGAATTTGCGGACGGTATTACTTCGGATAGGGATCGTCCTAGATGCCGAAGGTGGAGCTTTAGGAGAAATGCTCAAGCCGCCTGTCGCTGCTCCGCTTGGAAATGGAGACCAATGGATGAGTTGGATTCATATCGAAGACTTGGCAAGAATGTTTGTATTTGCCCTTGAGAAAACAACCTTGCAGGGAATTTATAATGCAGTCGGACCCAACCCTGCCACCAACCAACACTTAACCCAAGAAGCAGCAAAAGCAAAAGGAAAGCCGTATTTGGGTATTGGTGTACCGGGTTTTGTACTTCGATTGATGTTGGGCGAAATGGCCAGTATGGTGCTAGGAGGAAACCGTGTCGCTAGTCAAAAAATCCAAAAAGCCGGGTTTGAGTTTGAGCATGAAAATTTAAAAAGTGCACTTTTTGACTTATTTAAGAAGTAATCTCAGAGGCGCTTTGTCCTTCCAACCAAAAACCAGAGTATCGTACCCAAGAAAGGGACAAGCACAACAATCAAGAGCCAAATCAATTTGTCCGTTTCGTTGGCAAAATTGCTGATGACCACATCATAGATAGTATAGGCATAAATAGCCAGTCCGATGATTCCTAGTCCAAACATCAGTAGGAGAATTTTTTACCGCTATTGCCGATAATAAGGTAAATGATGGGTCCAATCCCTTGGGCAAAGACTAAAATCAGCACCCAAATTAATTTCATATTGGGGTCTTTGAATTCGGAGCGAATGACATCTACCAGACAATACACCCAGAAGATGAAATAAAGAATACTAAATAAAAAGAGGATGATAAATCCACCACCCATATTTTGAATGAACATCATATGCAAAGATTTTATCGTTGAATTCTACTTGAAAAATTTGGATTAAATTTTCGCTTTTCTTTGTGTCTTCTACTTAAAGCCAAATAAAGAAAAACTCCAAACGGGGTAGTAAAGAGCAAGACCAGCAACCACATCATTTTTTCGTGTGGAGCGCGAAAATCACTTTTGATCAAATCCACCATGGCATAAAGCCAAAAAGCAGCATAACCAAATAAAAGAAGAGCACCTCCTGCTTGCCAAATCCATAGTCCTTGTCCGGGAGCAATTAATTCCATAGCTTTTCTTCAATTATTTTTACCACTGCTCTAAAATAGCTTTTTTTGAGAAAAATTAGTAAGAATTTAGTCGAAAGTTTTAATCATACTTACATGCAAAGAATCTTATTTCTCCTGATTTTCACATTCATGTCTTCCTGGGTTAGCGCCCAAGTTGATCTGAGTTATTATTTGCCGGAAGGCTACACCTATGACCCCTCCATACCTACTCCCAAGCAGGTTCTTGGCTATGAAGTGGGGGAATGGCATGTCACGCATGACCAATTGGTAATGTATATGAAAGCGGTGGCTGAAGCTTCAGATCGTGTAATTTTTGAAGAAACGGGTAGAAGCTACGAGAAGCGTCCGCAGACCTTATTGACGATTTCATCTCCTGCCAACTTAGCAAGACTAGACCAAATCAAGGCGGATCGTAAAAAACTCCGGGATCCCAATCAGAGTGTTTCCATAGAGTCTATGCCGGTGGTGATGTTTATGGGATATTCTGTACATGGGAATGAAGCAAGTGGTGCAAATGCTTCGCTTTTGGCCGCTTACCATTTTGCTGCGGCAAATGAAATTGAAGCTGAGTTGGAAAATGTGGTTTTGCTTCTCGATCCAGCGATCAATCCTGACGGTCTCAATCGATTTGCCTCATGGGTCAACTCCCACAAGTCTTACAATCTTAATGGGGATCCAAATGGAAGGGAATACAATGAAGCCTGGCCAAGAGGTCGGACGAATCATTATTGGTTTGACCTTAACAGGGATTGGTTGCCAGTGCAACATCCAGAGTCAAGAAATCGGGTAAAAGTCTTTCAAAGCTGGTTGCCTAATATTCACCTGGATTTTCATGAAATGGGAACCAACAGCACCTTTTTCTTCCAACCTGGTGTTCCATCGCGTACCCATCCGCTTACCCCAGATAAAAACTTTGAGCTGACCGAAAAAATAGGAACCTATCATGCCAAGGCTCTTGACAAGATCGGTTCGCTTTATTACAATCAAGAAAACTACGATGATTTCTACTATGGAAAAGGCTCTACCTATCCGGATGTACAAGGGTCAATCGGTATCCTCTTTGAGCAGGCAAGTTCTAGAGGACACCTTCAAGAATCAGCCAATGGGATGTTGAGTTTTCCTTTCACAATTCGAAATCAATTCACCGCAAACCTTTCTTCTTATGAAGCTGCAAAAGAGATGCGTGAAGAACTCAATCAGTGGATGCGGGATTTTTATGTTGGAATAGCTGAGGAAACTGCGGCAGATGTCAACAAAGCGTACATTTTTGGTTCAGAGAAGGATGATGCCCGTAGCTTTCACTTAGCAGATTTGATCCTACAGCATGACATCAAAGTATTTAGCCTAGAAGAGGATATTACTGTAAATGGAAGGGATTTCAAAAAGGAAAATGCCTACATCGTGCCGGCAGACCAGCCCCAATATCGATTGATCAAAGCAATGTTTGAAACTAGAACGGAGTTTCAAGATTCACTTTTCTATGACATTTCAGCTTGGACTTATCCGATGGCTTTCAATTTGGATTACATGGCTTTGAATAGCCGTATTTTGAATTTGGCAAATGTACGTGAGATCAATAAGAATGAATTTCAGCTTAAGCCTGGCCAGGTCATTGGTGGGGTGGGAGCCTATCAATATGCCATGGAGTGGACAGACTACTATGCTCCGAAAGCAGCCTACAAGTTGATGAAGGAAGGCTTCCGTGTGCGGGTGGCAAATGCAGAGTTTTCCACACCTGAAGGTAAAAGCTTTGGTAGAGGCACTATCCTAATTGATATGGGAGAGACCGATTTGTCTGATGCAGCTTTCTTTCAAAAGCTACAAGAAATTGCCTCTTCATCTACTGTGGATATTCATGCTATCAGTACTGGATATACAGCAGGGATCAATATGGGATCTACCTTTATCACACCTTTGGAAATTCCGCGAGTGGCTTTGTTGGTAGACAACGGAGTAGATGGATATGAAGCAGGAGAAATTTGGCACCTGCTGGATCAGCGAATCGAAATGCCTATCACACTTTTGCCTGTAGATCGAATCAGCTCTAGTGTTATTGATCGCTACAATGTCATTTTAATGCCTGATGGCAATTACGGAAGCTTAGGCAAATCCGGAGCAAGTACCTTGAGATCTTGGGCTGCTAAAGGAAATACCCTTGTAGCTAAAGGTGGAGCGCTTCGTTTTCTAGCCCAAAATGAAGTCATTGATATCAAATTCCGTTCGGTGGATAATGATGAAAAAGGACTTCAGAAGCCTTATGCGATTTACCGAGATGCGACCGGAGCCAAGGTGACCGGAGGAGCAATATTTAATGCTAATCTGGACCTAACCCATCCTTTGGGATATGGCTATACCGATTCGGCGATTCATACCTTCAGAAATGATAATCTGTTTTTGGAGCCTGCCGAAAACCCATACGCAAACCCACTGGTATATACTTCAAACCCGCTTGCTTCTGGCTATTTGCACCCAAGCAATCTGCCTGGACTACAAAATGGATCTGTAATCCAAGTACGGGGTATCGGGCGAGGAAGAGTCGTGGCCTTTGCTGATAATATGAATTTCCGTGCTTTCTGGTTTGGTACGAATAAGCTGTATCTAAACGCAATCTTCTTTGGTCAGGTGATCAATGGAGGTACTGCTCGATAAAATTTTCAAATCCCGATTTCAACTAGAGATCGGGATTTTTTTAACTCTTTCCCCAAATCTATTTGAAACTGTTATGAAAAAAATCTTTCGAATCCTGCTTTCGGTAATCTTATTATCAAGTGCTATTGGAATTGCTCAGGGGCAAGAGATGAGCTTTGAAGAATATAATCCCCCATCCACCTTAAAAGTAGAGGAGACCATCGTCACCCGGGCCAAGTTTCCATTCGTGGATATCCACAGTCATCAGGGCGGTGTCAATAAGGAGAAAATTGATCAGCTTCTTTCGGACATGAAGGAATTGAACATGGGAGTTCTTGTCAACCTGAGTGGTAGAGGATTTGGCAGAGGTGATTCCAATAGCCAGCAAGAGTATATCCGTGGGATGCTCAAGGAGTTTGAAACTCATGCTCCGGGAAGATTTATGGTCTTTACCAACCTGAATTTTGCAGGGTTTGGAGATGAGAACTGGAGCCGCATTGCCGTCAAGGAACTAGAAGAAGATGTAGCTGCCGGAGCGGTAGGCTTGAAGATTTACAAAAGTCTAGGTTTAAATGTGACAGACATCCAAGGCAACCGTGTGCCTGTTGATCATCCGGATTTGGATCCTGTTTGGGCCAAAGCAGGTGAGCTGGGAATTCCCGTATTGATTCACTCTGCGGATCCCGCTCAGTTTTGGCAGCCGATGGATGCGAATAATGAGCGTTGGCTCGAACTCAAAACCCATCCTCGCCGTCAGCGATCTGCTACAGATCCTGCCCCATTCGAGCAAATCATTGCTGAGCAGCATCATGTCTTCGAAAAGCATCCCAATACGACTTTTATCAATGCCCACATGGGCTGGATGGCTAATGACCTAGACAAGGCTGAAGCTCATTTGGCAAAGTATCCCAATGTCAATTTTGGCATTGGAGCTGTCATCGCCGAATTCGGAAGACAGCCGAGAAGAGCACGGGAGTTTTTTATTAAAAATCAGGATCGTTTACTATTCGGAAAAGATGCCTACAATCCAGAGGAATTTCATACCTACTTCCGAGTTTTGGAGACCGCTGACGAATATTTTCCCTATTACAAAAAGTATCATGCCTTCTGGCGAATGTATGGTCTGAATCTTCCTGATGAGGTACTCAAAAAGGTCTATTATAAAAATGCGCTAAGGATAGTACCTGGAATGGATTCATCGCTTTTTCCAGATTAAACCATTTGTTTTAAGGCATTTTTCTTAATCCTTTCCAATAAGTCTTCATTATTTATTCGGGCTTCCTCGATATCATAATCATCTTGGAGCCCTAGCCAGAAGTTCGCAGAGTTACCAAAATAGGAGCTTAATCGAAGTGCGGTGTCAGCAGTAATTCTTCTTTTCCCTTTGATGATTTGTGAAATTCGGGTTTGAGGGATTTCTGTGTCCTTTGATAGTCGATACGCTGTGATATTTAGTGGATGTAGAAACTCCTCAAGCAAAACTTCTCCCGGGTGAATATTTGGTAGTCTTTCCATTTTAATTTTCTTTTTTTAATGATAGTCCATTATCTCAACATCGTGAGCACCATTGTCTATCCAACGAAACACAATTCTCCATTGATCATTTATTCGAATACTAAAAAAATCTGAACCTTTCAGTTTCTCAAGCTTATTTGATGGAGGAATTCTCAGGTCAGACCAGTTTTGAGAGTTATTGATCATTCTCAATTTTCTTCTACCGACTTTTTGTATTTCAGCTGGGATTTTTTGGACACGCTCTCCGGTCCATATTTTTTCCGTATCCTTTGAACCAAATGAAACAATCATGCTAACGAATAAAGATACTAACGTTAAAGATAAGCATTTGTTTTTTAATGCTAGGCATTTTAGAGGTTTTTGAAACAGTAAATGCCTAAAAGTGATATTTTTCAGTCTCAATTTTTGACAGTTCAGTCTCAGATTTCTACACTTCAGTCAGGTTGATTTCCTAATCCTAGTCTCGGAGTTCATTTTTGGATCAAATACGATTCGCTATGAACCTTCGACTGACACTTTTCTGCTACCTGTTTCTACTTCAAAGCCTGGCCTTTGGACAGACAATTCTTTCAGGAAGAATCTTGGATGAAAAAGGCTTACCTCTCCCCGGAGTCAATGTCTTGATCAAAGGCAGCTATGACGGGACGACTTCTGGCGTGGAGGGAGAGTTTGAATTCAGTACCGAAAAGAGCAGAATGCAGGTATTGGTTTTTCGATTGATGGGTTTCAAAACTTTAGAAATTCCAGTAGCAATCGAGGGAGGGAGGATTCAAATAGCTGATCAGCAGCTCAGAGAAGCTATCACTGAGATGAGCGGAGTGACAATTTCCGCTGGAGCGATGGAAGCTTCCGATGAGAAAAAGTCGGTCGTACTTCGTCCTTTGGATATCGTCACTACACCCAGCGCTGTGGGAGATATTGTCGGAGCCCTTCAGACATTGCCTGGTACGAGTGCTGTAGGAAATGATGGGCGACTTTTTGTAAGAGGTGGTGATGCGAGTGAGGTAGGAATCTATATCGATGGCCTTCGGGTAGCCAATGCCTATGGTACGACTGCCGGAAATGTACCGACCCGCACCCGTTTCAATCCAAATCTTTTCAAAGGAACATTTTTCTCTACAGGAGGCTATTCGGCAGAATACGGGCAGGCCCTTTCTTCGGCTTTAGCTTTGAATACAAAAGACCTTTCTATTCGCGATCAGGGTGATTTAAGCCTGATGTCGGTTGGTGGCGGCTATTCGCACACCTTAGCAAGTGAGGAGCAGAGTATTACCCTCACGGGAAATTATTTTGATCTCTCACCTTATCAAGGATTGGTCAAGCAGGATTTTGACTTTGAAAGAGCTCCTTTCGGATGGGACTTAGAAGTGGCGGCTCAAAAGAAGCTGGGCAAAGATGGTCTCTTGAAAGTCCTAGGTCGGACAGAATCGGGAGGTATGAAAATCCGCCAACCTGAGCCAGGGCAGGAAGGGGCAGGACCATTGATTGACCTGCGAAATCAGTACAGCTATGCTCAAAGTAATTGGTCTAAAATTAGCCCAAAGGGTTGGACTTGGTTTTTGGGAGCTTCTATCTCCGCCAATTCAGATGAGATTGCTTTTGATAGTATTCAGACTACGCGAGACAATCAATTGACTCACTTAAAAGCATCTACCATCCGGGATTTCTCGGATCGGGTATCCATGAAACTGGGAGTGGAGCACTTTTTCAACACTTATGCTGAGGGGCTACCTCTCCAAAACCTAGAGCGCAGCTATCAAGATGGTCAAAGCTTCATTTATACCGAATGGGACTGGTATCTCAGCAAAAAACTAGTGATCCGTGGTGGACTTCGAGGAGGCTTAAGTTCGCTTTCTGAAGAAAAGTGGCTGGATCCGCGTGTCTCTTTTGCATATCAATTATCCGAAAATGGTCAAGTTTCATTGGCAGCTGGAAAGTTCTCCCAAGCCCCATTGGAGAATTATCGAGTCCTAAACAATGACTTGAAAAACACACAGGCTGATCATTTGATTTTGAATTATTTCTGGAATAAGGATGGGATTACTTTCCGTGCAGAAGCTTTTCACAAGGAATACGATGAATTGATCCGATTTGAAGGTGTACCCATGGCTCCTGTGAATCTTCGAAATGAAGGAAGCGGTTTTGCCCGAGGTTTTGATTTATTCTTCCGTGATCGTCAAACACTAAAGAACACAGACTATTGGGTGACTTACAGCTTTGTGGACAGCAAGCGAAGCTTTGAGCAATTCACCACCCAGGTTCAGCCAGGATTCGCGCCCAAGCATAATCTTTCTGTGGTAGTAAAGCACTTTGTCACCGGTCTTAAGTCTCAATTGGGAGCCAGTCTCGCAGTGAATGACGGCTATGCATATACCAATCCTAATCTTCCCGGTGAGATGAATAGTAAAACACCTGGATTTCAAAATCTAAGCCTCAGCTGGAGCTACCTGCCCCGTCCTAATCTGATTATCCACGGTGCGATCACCAATGTCTTGGGGCGGGAAAATATTTTCGGATATGATTTCTCCACTACCCCCAATGCTCAAGGGGTCTATGAATCCCGAGCTATCGGTCAGCCTGCGCCAAGATTCCTATTCTTAGGCATATTTCTGACCCTTTCTAAAGACAAAAACGCAAATCAATTAAATAACCTCTAAATCTAATTCTTATGAAAATCTTTAATCTAATCTTCGCCTTCGTCTTTATTTCATTTTCAGCATTTTCTCAATCCAATGGAGCCTTTGAGACTGCTATTAAATCGCAAATTCAGGCTATGGAGCAAATCGACAGCCCTGAATCGGCCCAGGAAGTGAGCAATTCCTTTCTGAGAATTTCCGAGGCAGAATCTGGAGAATGGTTACCCCTCTACTATGCTGCGCTGACAAAAATTGAAACTGCCTTCCGCTTTGATGTGGACAAGGACGCATACTTTGACGAGGCAATAGACCTCGTACAAAAAGCAAAGGAAGTATCACCAAATAATTCTGAGTTGACTGCATTGCATGGATATGCCTTGATGGGAAAAGTATCCGTCGACCCCGTCTCCAGAGGGCAAAACCTCAGCCCACAAGTGATGCAACTTTATGGGACGGCTATCGGTCAGGATCGATCAAACCCACGTGCAGTGGTTTTGATGGCACAGATGGAATTGGGAATGGCGGAGTTTTTTGGTCAAGGTCCAGAAAAAGCCTGTGGTATGGCCCGAATGGCCGAGGAGCTTTTCCGAAAAGAATCGCAAAAAGTAGATGAGAACTACTTGCTACCAACATGGGGAGCAAATACTGCAAAAGCACTGATTGAAAACTGCCAATAAAAACCAACTAGAATACCCAAGCTGATGAATATGCTCCAGCAGTAGTTCATTGGTTTGGGTTTTATTCTTAATTTCCACCAATGCAAATCGAGCTAAACAAACCAGAGACACACAGAGAGCTCTTCACCCGAGTGGGTCCTTTTATTTGGATCAATTTGCTCATTGCATTCGTACTGATGGCGAGCACCTGCCCCAGTTGCTTTTTATCTCTGGAGGGACTAAAGCAAATATTTCCCGATTTTGCTTTTTCGTTTTGTATTTCATCCGCCTTAAGCTATGGAGGTACGGTGATAATTCGCTGGCTCGATCGGAAGATCCCTTGGGTGGTTTATCCATTTGGAAGGCTATTCGCCACGGTTGGCATCTACATGGCTTATTCCTTCCTGGTCTCCTTTGTATTTGTTTTTGTCTTTGCCTGGCTGACTGGGCAATTAGCGATACAAAATATCCCTTGGGGTGAGATTTTCCGCTTGACTGCTTTCCCCATGCAAGTGGCTCTGATCATCATGGCAATATTTACTACTTGGTCTTGGCTGGGTGAGTGGCGCAAATCAGCCGTGGAAGCTGAGAGATTGAAAGCCGAGCGCTTTGCCAGTCAATATCAAAGTCTCAAGGATCAACTTAACCCTCATTTTCTCTTCAATTCCTTGAATGTCCTCACCAATCTGGTCTATGAAGATGCCGATCGATCTGCTGCTTTTATCCAAAAACTCTCCAAAATCTACCGCTATGTGCTAGAAGTGCAGCAAGAGGAGCTAGTCTCCTTGGAAAAGGAGTTGGACTTTGCTAAAAACTTTCTGGATTTACAGAAAATCCGCTTTGAAGAAAACCTTCAATTTAGAATGGAGGAGGAAAAGGGACAGCAGTTTTATTTACCACCTTTATCTCTTCAGTTGCTTCTCGAAAACGCCATCAAACATAACGTGGCTTCCAAGGAAAACCCCTTGTTTATCGATATTCGCCAAAAGGGGAATGAACTATGGGTAAGTAATACGCTACAACTCAAAAATCAAGTTGAGGAAAGTTCCACAGGAATAGGTTTAGAAAACATTTTGAAGCGTTATAAGCTTCTCAATGCAAAGGCTCCTACCATCAAAAAAGGTGAAAGCGAATTTTTAGTAATCCTACCTTTGATAAAGATTGAGCAATGAGAATACTGATCATTGAAGATGAAAATCCTGCGGCGAAGAGGCTTCTTTCTTTGCTGAAAATCCATTTTCCTTCAGCAGAATTTGAAGGAAATTTGGATAGTGTTCGTTCGGCGCTGAGTTGGCTTTCTGAACATTCAGAGCCGGATTTGATTTTTTGTGATATTCAATTGGCAGACGGACTGAGTTTCGAGATTTTTCAGAAAAGCCCAGTCTCTTCACCTGTAATATTCACCACGGCCTTTGACCAGTATGCGATTAAAGCATTTCAAGTAAATGCCGTAGACTACCTGCTCAAGCCTATCGATCCGGAAGAATTGGCTCGAGCGGTCGATAAGTATCGGAAAAACCAGCTTCCTAGTCAGCTAGACGGACGACTTCTCGAGCAATTGCTCAAACCCCAATCAATACGCTTCAAATCTCGATTTTTGGTGAGTTTTGGAGACAAAATACAAAGTGTGCCTTTAGATGAGGTAGCATTCTTTTTCAGTGAAGAGCGAGTGACTTTTTTGCAAACCTGGGCTGGCAAAAAGTATGTCATTGATCAGACTTTGGAGCATACGGAGAGTCAACTTGATCCAACTCGTTTTTTCAGGCTGAATCGCAAATACCTCGCTTCTTTGGAAGCGATCGAAGCGGTATTCACCTACTCCAACAGTCGCCTTAAGATTAAATTACAGGCTTGTGAAGATTCTGATATTCTTGTCAGTAGGGAAAAAGTGAGTGAATTTAAGGCTTGGCTTGATCAATGATTGGGATATATAGAGTCTAGGACTTAACTTTTAGCTATGAATTCCAATCCGGACAGTAGCAGAAAGAATGAGGAGCTCTCCTGGCTCGAGCAGTTGCAGCGAAATAGTTGGGAGCCTGAGGTCATTATTTCAGGTATCATTTTGGCCTTTTTGTTTGCCTTTCCATCTCGGGTCTATGAATTCGCCGCCTTTTTGATTCAGGAAGCCGGGGTAAACAGTATGTTGAGTTGGCTCATTTTAATTTACTTGACGGCCATTATCAGTGTGTTTAAGATATTTTTTGTGGTTCACTTGGCTCTTCGGTTTATGTGGGCAGGATTGCTGGGACTGAGTTATGCGTTCCCGAAAGGAGTAATTCAGGAGCGGCTTTTCAAGACTGGTCAAGGCTATGATTACCAGCAGCCTGACTCCATGGTGCTTCGGTTGGAGCGGATCTGTAGTAGCACTTTTGCTTTTCCTGTGTCCCTATCCATCATTTTTTTAATTATCACATTATACCTAGGGATCTTGGTGGCAGTGTATCTGTGGTTGGATTTTACCTTTATTCAGATCTATCTCTTTTTCATGATTACCCTACTTGTTTTTGCTCTACTGATGATGACAAAAAAGAAGACCAAATTCAAGTCTTGGTATTCTACTTCGATCGTTTCTTCCATTTCTGCGATCTATCAGAGTAATATTGGAAAGTGGTACTCCATCGGCTATATCTTGTTGATTTTTATACTTGCTGCTCCGATCATCGTAACTGATGTGAGAGACTTCACCTTGTTTTTCAACGAGCGAAATATGCTTGATCATGAAGTAGAGTGGCCTGCCAAGAATCTGTATTTTGAATCAGATCACAATGCGGGGAAGCGTTTCCCAAGAGCTTTTCTAGCCAATGAGGCAGTTGAAGGTCAACATTTACAATTGGGAATAGCACGATATGAAGGGGATCAAAAGATGATGGAAATCATCAAAAGAGAATTTTCTTCTAGCCTTGATTCCTTGGGTTGGCACGAACTAAATCAGACAGCGGATCTTCACCGAATCTATGTGAATGATTCGCTTATTTCGGTCAATGGCTGGGCCAAGTACCGCCTTGCAGGAGCAGGACAGCGGGTTTATCAGTCCCTGCTTGGTGTCAGTTTTTTAGCTCCCGGTCGATATCAAATCCGAGTAGAAAAGTTGATGCTGAGAGATCCCTTATTCGGAAGTGATACGGACTTGAGGGTGTTGGAAAATTGGTCAGTCTTTGAGTTTATCAAACTTTAATCTTTGAATTTATCAAACTAACTATGATAAGAAATATTATTGCTGGGCTACTTTGTGCCGCAATTACTTTTTCATGCTCAACCCCGGAAAAGGAAAGCCAAAACTTCAATTTTGAAGATTTGGTGACGGATACCTTGGTATTGGAAAAGGATGAAGGCGTCGCCAATATTTCTCAGTCGCTGACCTATATGGAGACAGACTCCGGGGCTTATTTATTCGATTTTCAAAATAGGCAATTGTTTGCATGGAGCTTTCCAGAAGGCAAGAAAGTGTTGGAGCAGTTTTATATGCGGGAAGGTCCAGATGGAGTAGGGGATAGTCCCTTCAAACACCTTATTACCAAAGAAGGAATCTTTGTTATAGATGCGGAGACCAAGTTGATTAAGGCAAATTTCGAGGGAGAAGTAGTTTCCCGATGGCAATTGCCGGGAGTTCCCTCCGAAAGGCTGTATGTGAATTATACTACCGTTCCCAATAATCCAATTTCCAAAACCGGAAATCAATTGCTTATCGCAGATGTCCCTTTCGTTTTGAAGGAGGAAATTATGGATTATCAAAACTGGATCTTGCGATATAATCTTGATGATCAGACCAGCAGTCACATTTCTTTTTCTTTTCCAGAAAAACTCAAGGAGTACTATGATGATCCCAATCTTGGACCTTACAGTCATTACTATAATTCTACAAGTGGGGATTTTTTAGTCTCCTTTTCTGTCATGGATAGTTTGCTTGTGATATCTAAAAACAGAAGTCAATGGGTGGATGCATCAACCGAGGAGCGGCTCGAAATTTTAAAAGGAAGAACAGAGCAGCAAGGTGAGTATACGGTGTTTTTGCCGGACCATAACTCAGGTAGGTATGTTTGGGTAACTTTTGATCCAGTGCAAAAAGTGTATCTGAGGCAGGTAATTACGGGCCTCTGGCCAGAGGCTGTGCGTGAAATAAAGGGCCCTTACAAGGTGAAATTGGTGGTGCTGGATGAGGATTTTAAGAAACTCGGCGAAATCGATATGCCAGCAAACCGAAAGGGTTTTTCTACTCCTGAAGGTTATTATTATTCAATTGGTAATTTGGGGGTAGAAGAAAAAGTAGGTTTTGTAAGACTGGATTTTTCGAAAATGAAATGATAAAAAAAGCGAGACCTATTCAGTCTCGCTTTTTACTTTTAGTTCTATTTCCTCTCCAGATTCATCTTCGAATCTGTATTCCGTCACCGGTAGGGAAGAGTCTTTGATCAGTTTTATCCATTTGTAATATTTGAAAAACCACTTGACCCTTCGGCTCATGATGCCTTGGGTAAAGTAGGCATGCAGATATGGATGCAGTCCGATTTGGACTTTGGCTATATTCTGCATGGTCAGCAGGTGCTCCAGGTCTTTCTCCAGTTTGTCCGCCACCAAAATGGAAGCTTGAATCTTGCCTGTGCCATTGCAGGCAGGGCAGACTTCCTTGGTGACGATATTGACCTCTGGACGAACACGCTGACGGGTGATTTGCATCAATCCGAATTTTGTCAGCGGTAGCACGGTGTGTTTGGACCGGTCTGCCTTAAGCTCATTTTTCATCGCATCATAGATGGCCTTTTTGTTTTCGGCCCGTTTCATATCGATAAAATCGACTACGATGATACCTCCCATATCCCGGAGGCGAAGCTGTCTGGCGATCTCTTTGGCTGCAACCATATTGGTCTTCAAAGCGGTAGATTCTTGGTCGCTTTCCTGATTGGATTTATTGCCACTATTGACGTCAATGACATGGAGCGCTTCTGTGTGCTCAATGATCACATAGCCTCCTTGTGGTAAGCTGACCGTCTGTCCAAACAGACTTTTGATCTGTTTTTCGATCCCAAAACTTTCAAATAATTTAGCTTTACCGTTGTAAAGCTTGACAATTTTTTCTTTTTCAGGAGCTATTGTCCTGATGTAGGATTTAATCTGATCGTAGGTAGATTCTTCTTCTACGGTGATTGCATCGAAGGATTCATTGAGCAGGTCTCTCACTAGTGAGGAGGCCATACTCATCTCTCCAATAATTTTGTCGCGACTCTTGGCTTTTAGCAGCTTTTTCATCCCTTCTTCCCAATTGTTGAGAAGGTTTCGAAGGTCTTTGTCCAGTTCGGTGACTGATTGACCTTCGGCCACAGTACGGATGATTACTCCGAAGTTGGCAGGTTTGATAGAAGTGATAAGCCTCAAAAGTCTTTTTCGCTCGTCACTGCTCCGAATTTTTTTGGATACATTGACTGTATCTGAGAATGGAACGAGAACGAGGTAGCGACCAGGAAGAGAGAGCTCACAAGATAGTCGGGGACCTTTCGTTGAAATAGGTTCTTTGACAACCTGTACGAGCACTTGGTTATTTTTAGAAAGGATGTTAGAAATCTTTCCAATCTTGTCTATTTCCGGCTCGTTTTCAAAGCCCTTCAGGTTGTAATTCGAATAATTGTTGTTGCGCACCATTTTCGTGAACTTCTGCAAGCTTCGAATATTGGGACCCATGTCTTGGTAGTGAAGGAAGGCATCTTTTTCGTAGCCGACATCAATGAAAGCTGCATTTAGCCCATTGACTATTTTCCTTACCGTGCCAAGGTAGATGTCTCCCACTTTAAACTGATTGTCTACACCTTCTGAGTGCAGTTCAACCAAGCTTTTGTCCTGAAGGAGGGCAATCCGACTTCCGTTTTGAGCAGAATCAATTAACAATTCCGTACTCAAAATCTAGTCTTATACTATGTAAATGAACGTGTGTTTTTGTCTAAAAACGGGTATAAGAAGAAGTGTATTACTTCTTCTTATGTCTGTTTTTTCTTAGTCTTTTCTTACGCTTGTGCGTAGAGATCTTATGTCTTTTTCTTTTTTTTCCGCAAGGCATAGTCTTGTTGTTTTAAAGTGATACAATTTTATTTAGAGCCTATCCAGGTAGCTTTGCACACTTTCCAGAATCATCGCATCCTGTGTCATGTCCTTCACTGCTTCGAATTGAGCCCTTGCTTTATTTCTTTGATTGGCTTCAAAATAGCTTACACCTAAGTAAAACTGCCCCTGAAGATTGTCAGGGTGATAGTTAATTAACTCCTCAAATCGCTCCACGGCCCGCTTATACTGTCCGGACTGCATGGATAGGATGCCCATATTGAAAAGCGCATCTTCATTTTGAGGTTCTTCTTCCAGAATCTCCCGAAGCATCATAATGCCTTGCATGGGATTGGAAGATGACACATAGGTCATGGCTATTTTTGATTTCAAATCACTGCGTGCCGGATCGTTTTCCAGCACAGTGCCGAGATACTCTCGGACGAGTTGCGCGGTAGCTTCGACTTTCTCAGGATTCAAAGCAAAGGTAAAAGCCTCAAAATAGGCATTACCGGTTTTTTCGTCCCAAGAAATCTCATCAGATCGCTCTGCCGCCAAAGATAGAAAATACCCCGCACTGTCGTACAAGGATTTTTCTTTGTAAAGTTCAGCCATTTGCTCCAGTTCTTCCAGGGAAATTTCTTCACTGCTTACTTTGGATCGCAACACAGCAAGACTTCTTTCGGCTTCCTCACTTAACTCTGCCTCATGCATAGCGGCAGGGTCGGAAGCAGTTTCAGCAGAAGACTGTGCTGTGGCTGTTTCAGCTTGCCCCTCATTGTCCACGACGAATTTTGGGAGGGAATAAAGCCCTGCTATTGCCAAAAGGCCGACGACAATGAGGATAAGCTGTGTTTTTTTCATTTCAAATTTCTCCTAAGACCTATTCTTGTGGAGCTAATTCTTTGATTTTGTCACTGCTTTTGATCTTTTCGATAAACACCTTTGAAGGCTTGAAAGCCGGGATGTAATGCTCATCGATGACAATGGCAGTATTTTTAGAAATATTTCTAGCGATTTTTTTCGCTCTTTTCTTGTTGATAAAGCTACCAAAGCCTCTTACATAAATGTTTTCGCCTTCAGCCATGGATTCTTTGACCACGCTGAAAAACGCTTCAACTGTCTGGGTAACATCATCCTTTTGGATCCCGGTCATGTCCGAGATTTTGGTGATTACTTCTGCTTTTGTCACGGTGATTTAGATTTAGAAATTATTAAATAAGCTTAACAACCTATTAACCAAGTGTTTTTGGGACTGCAAATGTACGAGAACCTGCTCAATTAAAAAACAAATCCATAAAAATTAACCAGTTTTGTGCTGGACCTATTCTTAGCAAATGAATTTTAAATCAACTGATAATCAAGCCTTTTCAAAAGAAATTCTCAAGTGGTACCGCGCAAATCCAAGAGAATTACCTTGGAGAGGCACCACTGATCCCTATAAAATTTGGCTTTCGGAAATCATTTTGCAGCAAACCAGAGTGGCGCAAGGCCTACCTTATTATTACAAGTTTGTGGAGCAGTATCCCATGGTCAGAGACCTGGCAGAGGCACCTGAGGAAGAGGTGCTGAGACTATGGCAAGGGTTGGGATATTACAGTCGGGCCAGAAACCTACATTTTTGTGCCAAGCAAATCTGGTTTGAAAGGGCAGGAGAGTTTCCCAATTCGTATTCGGAGCTTTTAAAACTTAAAGGGGTGGGGACCTACACGGCAGCGGCGATAGCGAGTTTTGCTTTTTCTGAAGCCAAAGCGGTAGTAGATGGAAATGTATTCCGGGTGCTTGCCCGAGTTTTCGGGATCGAAACAGACATTGCCAGCGGAAAAGGGAAGCGGGAATTTCAGGAATTGGCCGATCAGTTGATCCCACAGGACAATCCCGCTGAATACAATCAGGCGATGATGGATTTTGGGGCAAGGCTTTGCGTGCCCAATAAACCCGACTGTGCGAATTGCCCGATTCAAGGCTCTTGCTTTGCCTTCAATAATCAACTCGTCAATGATCTTCCAGTCAAAATCAATAAAACTAAAGTTCGGGACAGGCATCTCCATTATTTTGTCATTCGCTGTGGAGAAAGTTGGGTCTGGAAAAAACGTAGCTCCGGAGATATCTGGGAAGGCCTGTTTGATTTTCCGCTGATTGAAAAGGAGAAGGAGTCGCTAGAAGAAGAGTTAGCCATTCCGCTGAAAGCTGGTGAACCAAAGAAGTTTCCCAAAAAATACCGACATATTTTGTCACATCAGCGCCTGCATGCAGAATTTTCCGAGATTGAAATTCCAGATGAAAACCGTTCGAGTCTTGAGAATTGGGCTGAGCAAGAAGGATATCTATTAGTAGAGGAGGAAAAAATCGAATACCTCGCTAAGCCCAAGTTGATTGTTAATTTTTTGACCGATCAGGGCTTTTGATTAACTTCAATTTTCAATCAAAAACAAGCAAATAAATCATGGCAGGAGTTAATAAAGTTATTCTTTTGGGAAATCTCGGTGCGGATCCAGAAGTCAAGTATTTAGAAGGAGATAATGTGGTAGCCAATCTTCGACTCGCAACCACAGAGTCTTACAAAGACCGAAACGGAAATCGGGTGGAACAGACCGAATGGCATGATTTGGAGCTTTGGGGCGGACAAGCGAAAATTGCCGAGCAATACCTTAAAAAAGGTATGCAGCTCTATGTAGAAGGAAAAATAAAGTCTGATACCTGGCAAGACCAAGAGGGGAATAACCGGAAGCGGACCAAGATTCGTGTGCTAAGCTTTACCATGCTCGGTTCCAAGTCAGATAATCCGGGCGGAGGAGCCCCTGGAGGCTATTCTGAAAATAAACCTGCTTCAAATCCAATGGCAAATCAAACAAAAGCCGAGGCAGCACCAGATATCTCAGCCCCGTCCGACGATGATGATGATCTTCCGTTTTAATTCAATCCCCTGAAATATTCAGGGGATTTTGTAATTTTGCACTAACCATCGTGTTTTGTCCATGGACGACCCTTACCCGAGTGCCTACTTACTCGCTCAAATCGCTGAAATCAGCCCTACTTACCTCCTAATCAACGGAGTGATTTTTATCCTTTTGCTTATTTGTTCTGCCCTGGTATCAGGTTCTGAGGTTGCTTTTTTCTCATTAAACAATGACGACCTCGATGATCTGTACAATCAAGATACACCGAAAAGCAAGACAGTTCTTGATTTGCTCAAGCGTCCAAAGGTATTACTGAGCACCATATTGATCCTGAATAACATGATCAATATCGCCATTGTGACCCTGACAACCTTTGTGGTGTGGACTATTTTCGGGATGAATACCACTGGCATCATTGTCATATTGGTACAGACCGTCGGAATTACATTTGCCATTGTGTTTTTTGGGGAAATCGTCCCTAAGGTCTATGCCAATAAAGCTAGAAAGGAATTTAGCCTTGGAATGGCCCCAACCATGAATCTTTTTGCCTCCGTTTTGAAGCCCATTTCCATTTTCTTAATGTCCATCAGCAACCTTATTGAGAGACGGATTGAAAAGAGAGGTTACACGCTTTCGGTGGAGGAATTGAATCAGGCTTTGGAGCTTACCACGGAGGATACCCCTACTGAGGAGCGTGAGATCTTGAAAGGCATCGTGAATTTTGGTACGCTTACGGTGCGTCAGGTGATGCGAAGCCGAATGGAAATCACAGCTGTCGATACAGAGATGGATTTTCATGAACTCATGGATAAGATCAATAAAAGTGGCTATTCCAGAATTCCAGTTTTTCATGAGACTATTGACAATATTCAGGGGATATTATACATCAAGGACCTATTGCCTTACATCGAGCGGGATGAGAATTTTGCTTGGCAAGAGCTTATCCGGAAGAGTTTCTTTGTGCCCGAAAACAAAAAGGTTGATTCCCTCTTGAAGGATTTTCAACAAAAGCGGGTGCATATGGCCATCGTCGTCGATGAATATGGCGGCACTTCAGGTTTGGTGACTTTAGAGGACTTGATTGAGGAAATCATAGGAGAGATCAATGATGAGTTTGATGATGCCGATGACTTTTTCTTTAAGGAGCTTGATCCTCAGACCTTTATTTTTGAAGGAAAGATTTCATTAAATGACTTTTGCAAAAAGCTCGAGCTTGACTCACAGATTTTTGATGAGGTAAAAGGCGAAAGTGAATCTCTAGGAGGCTTATTACTTGAGCTGAACAGCAAACTTCCCAAGAACGGCACCAAAATCGGTTTTGAAAATTTTGAATTTACCATCTTAGCTGTAGATACTCGTCGAATCAAGAAAGTCAAAGTCCACATCAGACATAGTGAGAAGGATGGGATAGGCGAGAATATTGATTGAGCTTAATTCGGCTTATTTCCATTTTAGCAAAATAAAATTTTGTTGAATAATTATACTGTACTCAGTTTGAGAAGTCATCTGATTATTTGTAGATAAATTTTTTTAAAAAATCACCAATAAACCTGTTTGCCTGACCAATTTGATTTTTTTTCAAAAACTGGTTTAAATTTTATCCGTTTTTTTCGAAAAATTGATCAATTTTTTGAAAATGGGTTTATTTTTTATTTAAAAATTCAATTGCCGAAAATTCAAAAAAAATTGATTTTCTAAAAAATAAATCATCCATAAAGGTGATCTATTGCCTTTATTTTAAAAAAAGGAAATTTTTTAGTAATTTTTCGAAAATTTTGAACCTATTAAATCGTAAAATATATGCAAAATGGAATGTACCGTCCCGATCTGGAACATGATTCCTGTGGTATCGGAGCGGTGGTGGATTTGACAGCTCAAGCGACGCATGAAACGATCAGTGATGCGTTGTTTATGTTGAGCAATATGGAACACCGGGGAGGAAGAGGCTCAGATCCCAAAACAGGAGACGGAGCAGGGATTTTGATCCAAGTCCCGCACGATTTTTTGAAGGATATCACAGCAAGGACGGAAATAGAATTACCCGAAAAAGGCTCTTATGGAGTGGGGATGACTTTTTTTCCCAGAAATAAGCAGCTTTTTCAGAAGTCAAAAGCACAGCTCAATGCCATCATCGATGAGCTTGGGTTTGAGTTGATAGGCTACCGGCCTGTACCCGTTGATGAAACTGTACCGGGTTCAGGCGCTTTGGAAGTGATGCCAAATATTGAGCAGCTTTTTGTCAAGCATAAAAAAGGACTCACGGGATTGGATTTGGAGCGTAAATTATATGTTTTACGAAACCATACGACTACTCATATCAATCAGAATATTCCCGGTGTAAACCAGTCTTTTTACTTTGCTTCGCTGAGTAGCAAAACACTTATATATAAGGGGCAGCTTCGTACAGATCAAGTTTTACCTTTTTATAAGGATCTACAGAATAGTAAAATCGAATCCGCTTTTGCGATCGTACACTCCAGGTTTTCTACCAATACCTTCCCAAATTGGCGTCTGGCACAGCCCTTTAGATGCTTATCCCATAATGGAGAGATTAATACCATTCGGGGAAACCTGAATAAAATGAAGTCCAAAGAGACGCTGATGAAGTCTAAGTTCTTCTCGGATGAAGAGCTTCAGATGCTGATGCCGATCACCAATAAGTTGAATTCGGATTCAGCTAATTTGGATGCCATGGTCGAGTTGCTGTCTCTCTCCGGGAGGTCCATTTCCCATGCCATGATGATGCTCGTGCCGGAAGCTTGGCAGGACAATGAGGTCATGGATAGAGACCGAAAGGCTTTTTATAAGTTTCATGCCTCCTTGGTTGAGCCTTGGGATGGTCCGGCAGCACTCTTATTTACCGATGGGGAAAATGTAGGTGCGACCTTGGATCGAAATGGACTTCGCCCACTTCGTTATTTCATTACTAAAGACGAGCGATTGGTGCTTTCTTCCGAAGCTGGAGCTTTGCCTATCCGGGAAGCTACCATTGTTCAAAAGGGAAGAATCAGTCCCGGGAAAATGATTTTGGCAGACCTGAAACAAGGAAAAGTAAGATTTGATGAGGACATTAAGTCTGAAATCTGTCAGAGTCAGCCTTATGAAAAATGGGTTAATGAACAGCGAATTAAGCTGCGTCTTGAGCCTGATCCGGAGGTCTTGACTCATCCATACTCCACTGAAAACATCAAGAAATGCCAAACAGTCTTTGGGTACACTTCCGAGGAACTCAAAGTGGTCCTTGCTCCTATGGGAGGCAATGGACAGGAAGCGTTGGGATCGATGGGGGCAGATACTCCTTTGGCGGTTTTGAGCAAGCAGAGCCAGCATATCGCTAATTATTTCAAACAGCTTTTTGCGCAGGTTAGTAATCCCCCGATTGATCCGATAAGAGAGCGATTGGTGATGTCTCTTTTCACCAGAATTGGGGAAGGTTACAATATTTTGGAAGAAAGTCCGCAGCACACCCGGCAGATCCATATTTCTCAACCGGTGCTGCTGAATGAGTCTCTTGAGAAGATTCAAAACATGGAATCTCAGGGCTATCGTTCCGAGAAGCTGTTTGCACATTTTAAGGCAGATCATCAGCCAGGAAGACTGCTAGAAGCCTTAGATAGCCTTTGCAAAGCAGCTGAAGAAGCCATTGCAGCGAAAAAAAATATTCTCATTATTTCTGACCGAAACAGTGATGAAGAATGGGCTCCTATTCCTTCTTTATTGGCTATTGGAGCAGTTCATCATCATTTGGTGAAAAAGAAAATCCGGACCAAGGCTGGATTGGTCTTAGAGTCAGGTGATATTCGAGAGACGCATCACTTTGCGACAGCGATTGGATATGGTGCTTCGGCCATCAATCCATATCTGGCATTGGAATCTTTACTTTCCATGTACGAGAAAGGACAATTCCCTGAGATCAAAGACCGAAAGGCGCTTTTCTCAAATTATCAAAAAGCCATTGGCAAAGGATTGCTAAAGGTACTTTCGAAAATGGGAATCTCTACGCTTCAGTCCTATCAAGGAGCTCAGATTTTCGAAGCGATTGGATTAGGGCCTGAGGTGATTGATCGATGTTTCAAAGGGACTATTTCACGAATTTCCGGAGTTTCTTTTGATGAGCTTGCGGAGGAGGTTTTGATTCGTCATCGAGCAGCTTATCATAGTAATAGCCCGATTTTGGAAACAGGAGGGGTATATCAATGGAAGCGAAAGGGAGAAAAACACTTATTCAACCCTGAGACGATCCATTTGCTTCAAAAGTCTACGAGACTGAATGATTACGGTCTTTACAAAAAATTTGCATCTAAAATCAATGAGCAAAGCAAGGATGCGCTGACTTTAAGAGGGCTTTTTGAGTTCAAGAAGCGAATTTCTATTCCGATCGAAGAAGTGGAGCCTGCAGAGTCCATTTTGCGTCGCTTTGCTACTGGAGCCATGTCCTTTGGTTCGATTTCCCATGAGGCTCACACCACCTTGGCGATAGCCATGAACCGGATTGGTGCAAAAAGCAATTCGGGTGAGGGAGGAGAAGACGAAATTCGATTCGAGCGTAAAGAAAATGGTGATTGGGAACGATCTGCTATCAAGCAGGTGGCCTCAGGTCGTTTTGGAGTGACGAGTAACTATCTGGCAAACGCAGACGAATTACAAATTAAAATGGCCCAAGGAGCCAAGCCAGGTGAAGGAGGTCAACTTCCGGGGCATAAAGTAGATGATTGGATCGGAAGAGTGCGCCATTCGACTCCTGGTGTTGGATTGATTTCCCCGCCACCACATCATGACATTTATTCGATTGAAGATTTGGCTCAGTTGATCTATGATTTGAAAAATGCCAATCGAAAGGCTCGAATTAATGTGAAATTGGTTTCCCAGGCCGGTGTCGGTACCGTCGCTGCGGGAGTAGCAAAAGCAATGGCAGATGTCATTTTGATCTCTGGAGCTGATGGAGGTACGGGTGCATCGCCACTTTCATCCATTCGACATGCGGGCCTACCTTGGGAACTTGGGCTTTCTGAAGCTCATCAAACCTTGGTGAAAAATAATCTTCGTAGCCGAGTTGTATTGCAGACTGATGGTCAGGTCCGTACAGGAAGAGATTTGGCAATTGCTACTTTGCTTGGTGCAGAAGAGTGGGGCATTTCTACCGCTGCTTTGGTGGTCGAGGGCTGTATCATGATGCGAAAGTGTCACCTGAACACTTGTCCTGTTGGAATTGCTACACAAAACCCGGAGTTGAGAAAGCTATTTACCGGGGATCCTGATCATGTGGTGAATTATTTCCACTTCCTAGTCCAGGACCTTCGGGAAATCATGGCCTCTTTGGGCTTTGCCACGGTGGATGAAATGGTTGGTCAAAGTCATGTCCTTCAGTCTACCGGACATCTGAATCATTGGAAGTGGGATAAGGTGGATTTGTCACCGATTTTCCACAAAGTGGAGGTGCCCGATCATGTAGGTATTCACAAGCAAATCGATCAGGATTGGGACTTGTCCGAAGTATTGGATACCAAGCTAATTGAAGCTGCAAAACCTTCTCTGGAGCAGGGGATCCCTGTCACTGGGGCATTTCAAATCAAAAATACAGATCGTGCCGTGGGAGCGATGCTTTCCAACGAAATTTCTAAAATCTATGGCAGTCCCGGTTTACCGGATGATACGATTCAGATCAAATTTACCGGATCCGCAGGACAGACATTTGGAGGTTTTTTGACCAAAGGCGTCAGCTTTGAATTAGAAGGAGAGGCTAATGACTATTTTGGAAAAGGACTTTCCGGAGGAAGATTGACAGTCTATCCAAGCAGAAATGCCCGATTCAAACCAGAGGAAAATATCATCATCGGTAATGTGGCTTTTTATGGAGCGACTTCTGGGGAGGCATTTATCAATGGAAAGGGAGGGGAGCGCTTCTGCGTGAGAAATTCCGGAGTAAAGACCGTCGTGGAAGGAATCGGTGATCATGGTTGTGAATATATGACCGGTGGACTGATGATTAACCTTGGCGAGGTAGGACGGAATTTTGCTGCAGGAATGAGTGGAGGAATCGCCTACATACTTCAAGATTTTATCACAGAAATCAACCCTGAATTAGTGGATGTAGATCCGCTTATCAAAGAGGATCTAGAGACCATCCAATCGTTCTTGAGAAAGCATGTGAAGCTTACTGGTAGTCAGCTTGGTCAAGTATTTCTAGACGATTGGGAAAAGCAAAGCCTGAAATTTATTAAGGTAATTCCGAGGGATTACAAGGCGGTATTGGAAAAAAGAGCAAAAGAACAATCAAAAACATTGGCATAAGATGGGAGCGAAAGAAGGATTTTTACAATTTCAGCGAGAGCTGCCAATCAGTAGAGACCCCAAAGAGCGGGTTGGAGATTATAAAGAAATCTATGAGGACTTTCCTGAGGAAAAGCTCAATCATCAAGCAGCACGCTGTATGGATTGCGGTATTCCCTTTTGTCATCAGGGCTGTCCGCTGGGAAATGTAATTCCGGAGTTTAATGACGCGGTTTACAATCAAGAATGGGAGCAGGCAATTCAAATTTTGAAAAGCACGAATAATTTTCCTGAGTTTACAGGGAGAATCTGCCCTGCTCCATGTGAAGCAAGTTGTGTTTTGGGGATCAATAAGGACCCAGTTGCCATCGAGTTAATCGAGAAGAATATTGCCGAAAAGGCTTATGAATTAGGGTTGATTCAGCCTAATCCTCCTCAAACTCGAACTGGAAAGCAAGTGGCGGTGATTGGCTCGGGACCGGCGGGACTGGCAGCAGCCGATCAGCTTAACCAAGCGGGGCATGAGGTTACTGTTTTTGAAAAGGATGCAAAGCCGGGAGGATTGCTCCGATATGGGATCCCGGATTTCAAACTTGAAAAGTGGGTAATCGATCGCCGCATCGATTTGATGAAGC
The DNA here is from genome assembly GCF_028823735.1 of Algoriphagus sp. NF. Lineage (NCBI taxonomy): Bacteria > Pseudomonadati > Bacteroidota > Cytophagia > Cytophagales > Cyclobacteriaceae > Algoriphagus > Algoriphagus sp. NF. The sequence goes on along the minus strand of NZ_JAPEIB010000016.1, from coordinate 45,602 downwards.
AGGAAGGTGTGATTTTCATTTGCAATACCGATGTCGGATTCAATATCAAGGCAGAAAATATTCTCCGAAATTTTGATGCAGTTTTGATTGCTACGGGGGCTCAACAGCCGCGTGCACTGAATATCAAAGGATCTGACCTAAAAGGAGTCCACTTTGCGATGGAATTTCTTGGAAAACAGAATCAGGTAATCGGAGGAGAAATCCAGCAAAACCCAATTTCTGCAAAAGGAAAGCATGTTCTGGTCATTGGTGGTGGAGATACAGGAAGTGATTGTATCGGTACGTCCAACAGGCATGGAGCCGCTTCAATCACACAGTTGGAATTGCTTCCCAAGCCACCCAAACAGCGAACCGTTCTTAATCCTTGGCCGGAATGGCCGATGACTTTGAAGACTTCCAGCTCCCATGAGGAAGGAGCGGAGCGAATTTTCTCCATCCTTACCAAGGAGTTTATTGGAAATGAGGACGGGGAAGTCACCGGTCTGAAGTTAGTGGATATCGAATGGATGGAGAAAGATGGTAAAATGACCTTTGAAGAAATAGCCGGAACAGAGAGAGTGGTTCCATGTGATTTGGCATTCTTGGCTATTGGTTATACCGGTCCTGCACAAAATGGTCTCTTGGAAGCTTTTGGAGTAGATACCATGGAAAATACCCTTCCAAAATCCAAGAATTACCAAAGCAGCAACTCAAAGGTATTTCTAGCTGGAGATATGCGAAGAGGTCAGTCTTTAGTAGTCTGGGCAATTTCAGAGGGAAGAGAGGCTGCTGTGAAAGTGGATGAATTCCTGATGGGAGAATCATCTCTTCCTCAAAAAGACGAGTCTTTCTTCCATGTGGAGGATGAGATTGCTGGAATTGAATAGGTTCAGATTCAAATTTGAATCTTTAAAGCAAGCAACCGCCCGTTTGGGCGGTTTTTTTGTTTGTTCGGATTAAAATCCGGATACCATTTCTGCAGCTACAGTAGTTGGATTTAGATTGGGGAAAATGGTTTTGCCAGTGCTTGGATCATCATAATTATTTGACCAGAAGGATTCACCGTATGCCCGAACGTAGAAATTTCCTTCAGGATTGAATCCCCATTCATTGAGTTCGTTTCGACTGAAAGTCCTCTCGAATGGGTTTTCTTGAGAAATAAAAATCGGTGAAAATGCTTGATAGTTTTCATTGGAAACATCGTTGTCCGCAGAAAAGAAAAAGCGGATATATCGCCTATTCGAGGAATTTCCAGCTGGGCTAGTGGAAACTCTAGCTGTGAAAGAGTTGATTCCCGGAACAATCTCCAATTCTGTAATCTGAGTGGATGATTTTTTACCTAAAGAAGGAATATTGGTAATTGGAGTAGAAAGTGATTGGTGGGAGAAGTTGTTGATTCTAAAAGTCCCATACTCCTCTTTTTCAAATCGCAGATTCACGGTCCCAAAAGGAATATTTTCAAACGAGAATTTCCCCTCAGAATTGGTTGAGGAGGATAGCTCCGTGGAAGATGTCTGTTCAAGAACTATCCTCATCCCCTCAGGTGACACTCGATTGGAGCTTTCATCATAAAGAAAGACCGAGCCACTTATTGTGCCTTGAGTTGGGTTGGGTTCAGGCGTTTCATTCCCTCCGCATGCAAAGACAAAGGCGAGTAGCAGAGAGATACAACCTATTCTAATTGAGCTTTTCATCGAAATAGAAAATGAGATTAAGGAATTCAATATCCTAAATATAAGATGATAAAGCACTGAATAGAACAATTTAACTTAGAAAAATGCAAAAAAACCACCTGGAATAAGGTGGTTTTTTGTTCTAGAGATTGCCTCCTCGACGCTTTCTAAACTCCTCTCGGTCTTCAATCTGACCTCCTTTTGGTCCTCGACTTCTTCGAGTTTCTTTTAACTCTTCCCATTTCTTCCTTTGCTCTTCTGTGAGAACTTCTTTGATTTGCTCATCCTGTTTTTTCATTTCTTCTTTTAGAGCTTCGCGATCAGCTCTTTGAGATTCCATTGCCGCCTTTCTTTTTTGAGCATTTGCTAAATTGATTTCTAGAATCTTGGCTTTCTGTTCTTCATTCAGCCCGAGTTCTTCGGCCATTCGATCGGTCATCATTTTGGCCCTTGCTTCCGGGTCTGGTCTCTCTCCTCGGCGCTGTTGCTGGGCAAATGCACCAAGAGAAACCAAGAAAATCATTGCGATACTGACTAATAGCTTTTTCATCTTTTTGTGGTTTGTTTGGCTATTTGACTCCAAAAAATTTCCAAGGTTTATTCGGCCTAGGAGTTAAACTTGAGTTTAACATTTATTCACTTTTGCTCAATCAATTCAGCCCGTTCGGATTCTCTGACATACTTGGGCTTGATCAATAAGCGAAGACTTGGATCAAAGCTGAGGTAGTTCCAAGACCAGTCCAAAAAGATGAATAGCCTGTTTTTGACCCCTAAAATCGCCATCAAATGCACAAATAACCAAGTGAGCCAAGCCAGCAATCCCTGAAACTTGACGAAAGGCAAATCCACTACTGCGAGTTTACGACCTACTGTAGCCATTGAGCCCAGATCTCTGTAGTGGAAGGGAGAAGGCTTTTCTCCCCGTTCAATTTTGGGAAGGTTTTTTGCAAGCTGTGCTGCTTGCTGCAAAGCCACCTGTGCTACCTGAGGATGTCCACTCGGATATTCTTCTTCCTGCAAAAGGCTGATGTCTCCAAGCGCAAATACTCCTTTCATTCCAGTAATTTCAGAGTATTCGTTTACATAGATCCTTCCATTCTTGGCGTAGATTTCCTCGTGAAGCCCCTTAATCTTATTAGGTTTAATCCCCGCTGCCCAAAGCAGCGTTTCTGTCTCAATTGTTTCATCATTTCCCAATCTCACTGATTTCCCGTCATAGTCTTTTACAAGAGTCTTTAGTCGCACTTCTACGCCGAGCTTTTCCAAGTAATCCTTTGCTTTCTGTCTAGCTTCCGGAGACATGGGACCCAATAGGTTTTCTCCTGCCTCTATCAGGACTACTTTCATGTTTTTGAAGCTCAATTCGGGGTAGTCTATTGGAAGCACATTATTTCTAAGTTCGGCTACTGCACCTGCAAGCTCCACTCCGGTAGGACCTCCACCGACTATTACTACGTTCATGAGTGAGCGTCTATTTTCTGGTTTTTCGATATTGATAGCCCGCTCATAGTTGGAGATAATCTTGTTTCGTATGTACAAAGCCTCCGAGACCGTTTTCATCGGTGACGAATAGGCTTCTATGGATTTATTTCCAAAAAAATTGCTGTCTGCACCCATAGCCAAAACCAAATAATCATATTCCAGAAAGCCGAGATTGGTAATGACCCGCTTTTTTTCGGAATCGACTTCATGGACTTCAGCCATGCGGAAGATGACATTTTTGGAGTGGTGAAAAATCTTTCTAAGTGGGAAACTAATCGCGCTTGGCTCCAAGCCAGCAGTTGCTACCTGATAAAATAGCGGCTGAAACTGATGGTAATTGTTTTTATCCAAAAGGATTACCTGAAACTTCTTTTTGTTGAGACTTCGGGCCAGCTTCAGGCCAGCAAATCCAGCACCGATGATGACGACTTTTGGATTTTGGGAAACCGGAATATTGGGTAGGGGAGAGTCCTGGAGTGCTTGCATGGGTTTTTGTTTCTTTTTACGAGAAAAGAAGAGCTTGGACCGAGTTTTTGCTATAAAATTTACTGTATTCGCTTGATCTGATTTTCCTGCCCACAAAAAGAAAAGATTTGCTATTTTTGGCCCAAATCAAGCAAATCCATGGGAAGAGCATTTGAATTCAGAAAAGAGCGAAAATTTAAGCGATGGGCAAAAATGTCCAAGGTTTTTACCAAACTAGGTAAAGAAATCGTCATGGCAGTAAAAGCAGGGGGACCTGATCCCGATAGCAATGCCAAGCTACGGACCATCATTCAGAACGCTAAGGGTGCCCAGATGCCCAAAGACCGCATCGAAGCGGCAATTAAGCGGGCTACCAATAAAGATGAAAAGGACTACGAAGAGATTGTGTATGAAGGATACGGTCCACATGGTATAGCTGTGATCGTGGAAACTTCTACTGACAATACCAACCGTACTGTTGCCAACGTCCGATCATACTTCACCAAATTCGGAGGCTCTTTGGGTACTTCTGGTTCAGTAAGCTTTATGTTTGATCACAAAGCGGTTTTCCGTTTTGAACAGGGAGATTGGGACATGGAGGAGTTGGAGTTAGAATTAATCGATTTTGGCTTAACCGACATTGATGAAAATGAGGGAGAGCTTTTCGTCTATACAGAGTTTGGTGACTTTGGTACGATGCAAAAGGCTTTGGAAGAAAAAGGAATTGAGGTTATCTCAGCAGATTTTCAGCGCTTTCCTACCACCTTGGTGGAGCTCAATGAGGAGCAAGAGGAAATCATCAATAAGCTGATCGATAAGCTGGAAGAAGATGATGATGTAAACAATGTCTATACAAATATGGCCTAAGCGTTAAGCTTAGGCTTTTTTGCAAATGAAGCTACCTAAAAGAGAGAATTTCACCCAACAGGCCAAAGAATTGATTATTGTCGGGAGCCTCAATCCCGTCAAGCTGCAAAGTACAGAGGATGCCTTTACCTTGGCATTTGATCGTTCCTTTCACATTACCGGGGTCAATGTTCCTTCGGGAGTTTCAGATCAGCCCTTTGGTGCAGAAGAGACTCTCTTGGGAGCTCAGAATAGAGCCAAATCCGCTAAAGCAGCATTCCCTGAAGCAGATTATTGGGTAGGGGTAGAAGGCGGCGTAGAGGAAGATGCAAGAGGACTTTTTGCTTTTGCCTGGGTATGGGTATTGGATAAAAACGGTAAAGAAGGGCAGGCAAAGACGAGTACTTTCTATTTGCCTGAAAAGGTGGCGGAATTAGTCAAAGGAGGAATGGAACTAGGTCAGGCAGACGATGAGGTCTTTTCCGAAGATAATTCCAAACAAAAAGGAGGTTCGGTGGGCATTTTGACTAAAGGAAAGCTAAATCGAACTGAATATTATCAGCAAGCTGTGCTTTTAGCTCTAATTCCCTTTCTCCAAAAAAATCTCTATTAATAGGATTTATTCTATAAAAATTTTGAAAAAGTCAATTTTAGTAAAAAAAATTTTTGTGTGAATAGGAACTTTCACATTTTTTTCACTTCTTTATTCTTATAGTTTATTGGTTTACGGAATGAATACATTGGTATAAGATGTAAAAGTTGCTTTAATCACCCTAAATTTCTCAAAGCAACCAAGCCTCCCTTCGGGGAGGTTTATTTTTTTAGATTCTCCAAGAAGCTTCTCAAGGCTACCCGCCAGTCTTCATCTGCATCCCATTCGGGTCCGATATAGAGTTCATCTCTTACGATGAGCTTGATGTAATATTTGACTACTGTTTGGGTCTGCGTTTCTTGATTTGCTTCTAATCCCATGCTTTTTTTCAGGTCGGCTTCACGCCCTTCTACCCTCACCAACAAGAATTGAACCCGATCCCTGATTAGTTCTTGATCGGTTTTAGATTCTGTCAGCCAAACGTACTCATGTGGGTAAACCGATTCTAGAATGGATTCCAATTGATTTTTTTGGGCCGCTTGCTCGGCTAGGACGGCTTCGGGCGATTTTCCGTAAAGATCATATCGGAAAAAGCTCAAAAACCCTGTCGCAGCACTACTGCCTTCCAGGGGTATCCCTAGTTTGAATACTTCTAGGTTAAGGGGATTTCTAGGTAGAAATTTAGCGGCTGCCTGAGCATTGTTGCTTTCCATTCCGGCCATTTCAGGAAATTCGGCAACATCAATTACCAGAAGGTTTTTGGAAGGTCTTGATTTTCCTGCCTCTGCGAAAACTAAACCAGCCTCTTGAAGTTTGCTTCCTGATGTGCCAAATAAAGCCGTGGAGGAGATCATTTGAGCATCGCCTGTAAACTCACCCGTGTGGACACTGCTTTGGTTTTTTTGCCGGGTAACCAAAATGATGTTTTTGATCATTCGCTGCTCAAAGGCTTTGGCATAAGCGGAACGAACTTCCTCCGAAAGAACTACCTGCTCCAATTCATAGTATGCAACCGGATCTGCACCTGCCTCTACCAAATATTGGTGGACGCTGTCGGCGACTACCTGCCAGTCCATTACCGGTCTTGCAGCCGGATCGGCTGAAACCAGTACTACTGACTTTCCATTAAAAAAGCTTTCTGGTAGGCCGCTTTGGGCGATTACCGATTGGGTCAGCCAAAAAAAGACAAAAAGACCAAAGAAATATTTCATTTATTCGCGTTTCTGGGCTACTTCCTTTTTAATTTCGCCATTAAATAACGAAAAATTCGCCAGCCTATGCGTCATCACTTTAAAGTATTCCTAATTATTGCCGCCTTATTTTCGGCTCAAAATTCTTTTTCTCAATCACTCGATGGAGATAGACTTTGGAAGCATTTAGAATACCTTGCTTCTGACGAAATGAAGGGAAGAGAATCTGGCACAAAAGAAAACTTACTGGCTAGAGACTATATCGTAGCCCAATTTGAGGAGATGGGATTGGACTCGCAGTATCCGGATTTTATACAAGAGTTTCGATTCACGGACAGACGCAGTCAAAAGTCTATAGAAGGATATAATGTGGTGGCTTTCGTACCTGGGACCGAAAGTAAAAAAATCATTGTGGTGACTGCTCACTTTGATCATGTCGGCATAGGGAGACCAAATGCTCAAGGTGATTCTATTTACAATGGCTCAGATGATAACGCTTCCGGTACGGCAGCCTTAATAGAGATGGCGCGTTATTTCTCCGAGAACCCTCCGCAGCATTCCATGCTTTTTGCGGCCTTAGATGCAGAAGAAAAGGGCCTGCAGGGAGCAAGAGCTTTGGTACAGGATTTTCCATTTGAACTGGAGCAGGTTTTATTGAATGTCAATATGGATATGATTTCCCGAAATGATAAAAATGAAATATATGTCTCGGGGACTCATTATTATCCTGAATACAAAGAAATTTTGGAAGAGTCAGCCATAGGCAATAATGCTAAGTTGATGTTTGGGCATGATATCCCCGGTACAGGATCGGATGATTGGACGAGGTCCTCAGATCATGGGGCTTTCTTTGAGAAAAAAGTACCACACCTGTATTTTGGGGTGGAAGATCATGAGGACTACCATCAGCCAAGTGATGAGGTTCGGCAGAAGGATAAGGGTTTTTTCCTGGATGTCGCTGAACTGATTTTAAACAGTCTGAAAAATATCGATCAAAAAGGCTCAAATCTCTGAGCCTTTCTTTTTCCTTTGAGTTCTAGGTTTTTTACTTTGTCAGTATATCCACTTATTCAGCACTTTGGCTAAAAATGATTTCATAGCGCGACTTTTGATCTGGCGGCTCCGGCACATGAGCAATCAAAATTTTATTTTGATCCTCAGTGGTGTAATCGGAATCCTGTCTGGGTTGGCGGCAGTGATACTCAAGAAAGCGGTTCATTTTATTCAAGTTTTCCTCACAGAGGATTTTTATGTCGAGTATGCCAACTTCCTGTACATTTTATATCCTATCATTGGAATTTCGGCAGCCTACCTGCTGAGCAAGTACATTTTCAAAGACTTTGGGGGACATGGTATACCGGATGTACTTTTTACCATTTCCAAAAAGCATAGCTTGATTCCACGGATTAAAACCTATAGTCGGGTCATTACTTCGGCTCTGACAGTTGGCTTTGGTGGATCTGTGGGTTTGGAGGCACCCATGCTAGTCACTGGCTCTGCCATTGGATCCAATATCGGGGTGTCGATGCATCTTAATTCAAAGAAAAGAACCCTACTGATTGGATGTGGTGCCGCTGGAGCTATATCGGCCATATTCGGGGCACCAATCGGCGCGGTGATTTTCGCGATTGAGGTAATCTTGATGGAAATCAGTACGGCTAGCTTTATTCCGCTATTGATAGCTTCTGTGATGGGGTCCCTTACTTCCATGGTTTTAATAGGAAGAGATCAATTATTCAAATTTGACCTTCAAGGTACCTTCTTGGCCTCTCATATGCCCTATTATTTGGTTTTGGGGATTTTGTGTGGGATTATTTCACTTTATTTTTCCAGTGCGGTCATGAAGACCGAAAAGATCATGGAAGGCTTAGAAAGCCAATTGATCCGAATTCTTTATGGGGGAGCATTGCTTGGATTTATTTTATTCTTTTTCCCGCCTATTTATGGAGAAGGATATGACACATTGAATTTATTGATTGAAGGAAATTCGGATCAGTTACTTGATCGCTCTCCTTTTTTCTCGGCCATTCAAAATCCCTATCTAATTCTTTTTTTCTTAGCGTTTGTCATATTGATCAAGCCGGTAGCATCAGCCCTTACTTTGAGTGCAGGAGGGGCAGGGGGTATTTTTGCGCCTTCGTTATATGTGGGGGGTATTTTAGGTTTTTTGTTTGCCTACGGCAAAAATATGCTCGGCTTTCATATTCCCCTTCCCTTGGCTCATTTTACCCTCGTAGCCATGTGCGGAGTGATGGCGGGAGTACAGCATGCTCCGCTTTCGGCGATATTCTTGATAGCTGAAATCACCGGTGGATATGAGCTTTTTGTCCCGCTTATGTTTGTATCAGCTATTTCATTTTCGACAAAAACATACTACCAAAAGGACAGCTTATATACGCAGCAGCTCAAAGAAAAGGGTCGTCACCTCCCGGAGACAACTGATCAGCAACTTCTCGACATGATTACAATTCTTCAGGTGATTGAGCGGGATTTATTGCCGATTCATCCAAATGCCAAGTTGAAGGACCTGATCAATCTAGTAAAACAATCCAAGCGAAATATTTTTCCTGTGGTAGACGAAAACCAACAGCTTCGAGGGATTGTCACGCTAGATGACATTCGGGATATCATGTTTGACTCAGAGAAGCAAACTACAGTAGAGGTAAAGAGTCTGATGCACAGTCCTCCTGAAATCCTACTTTCTAATGAAAATATGCAAAAGGCCATGGATAAGTTTGAAAAGTCTGGTGCATGGAATCTCCCCGTAGTTGAGGATGGACGCTATTTGGGCTTTGTTTCTAAGTCTCGTATATTCAATTCTTACCGGAAAAAATTGATCTTTAAAAAGCACGATTAATTCCTTTTTAGAATAAAATTTGGATTTTGAATTTATCCACTTTTTTCGATGTGGATTTCTATAAAAAATTTCAGTTAGCTATTATTATCCACAAAATTCAGCGAATTTATAATCATCTAATTTATTGATAATCAGATTAATGAACTGATAATGTTGAAAACTGTGGATAAATTAACGTAAATGTGGATAAAAAATTCTTGACTTTTTCAATGCCTGATTCTAGCCAGAAATGGACGATTTTTACCTAAGTGTTTCCTAAGCTTAACCTTCCCTTAATATTCTGAAATGGGCCAAAATAAAAATTCAAAACAAATTTAATTTCGATTTTGTTATCCTTTCCTTTTTTCGAATAATATTTTAACTATGTAAAAAGTAAATTAACTTTACAAAGTACAATTTTTAGTGGCTTTTATTTTCCTACAGGTAGTTGGTTGAGGTTACCCATTTGTTTTAGGATCCAGGATTGCCGGCCTTTAAGGTAGGTGGTTGGATTTTTTGGTGACCATTTTCTTGGGTTGGGAAGAATTGCTGCGATCATGGCTGCTTCGGCTCTGTTGAGTTCTGAGGCTGGTTTTCCATAATAGGTCTGAGCGGCAGCTTCGATTCCATAAATACCCGGACCCATTTCTATCACATTCAGATAGACTTCAAGAGTCCGTTCTTTTCCCCAAATCAATTCTATTAAAACAGTAAAATAAGCTTCCAAACCTTTCCGGAGATAGGTTCGTGCTGGCCAAAGAAAGACATTCTTTGCAGTTTGCTGAGAGATGGTACTTGCCCCTTTGATTCGCTTTCCTTTTTTGTTTTGTTCCCAAGCTTTCTCCATAGCTTTCCAGTCGAATCCATGGTGCTCAAGGAAATTTTGATCTTCCGCTGCATAGACGGCCTGAAATGCATGCTTGGAAATTTCAGAAGCCGGAACCCAATCTTTACTCAGCTTGATAGATTGCTTTTCATCAGTGGCTTGCTCAAAGGTTCGGATGAGCATCAGGGGAGTCACCGGTACAGGTACAAACTTGAAAAGAAATACCGAAAGGATAGACAAGGCAAAAAATCCAAGAGCTAACTTCAGCAAAAATCTACCTACTCGCTTCAAAAACCTGATCATGGCTTGAAGGCCTTGGCCTGAATGAATTGATAAAAAAATACTGCCTCAGGATGCTGAGCTAGTTGATCCAAATCGGCTTCCATAGCTTTCACAGTGGCTTGATCGATCTTTCCCGAAAGGATCAATTCTTCCGCTGCACTTTTCATCAGTTTTTTCCAATATTCGACCATTTGTTTCAGTAGGTCAGGCTGGCTCTGATCGAGGTGGAGTCCACCTGGTTTCAGCTCTATGTTCTCAAATCCTGATTTCTTAAGCAGGTTTCCCAATTGAAGCCCTATGTCTGGGTTTCCTCCATTCTCTTTTTGCAATTCGTTGAAGGCATTATAATAAGCTGCTAAACCGTCGCATTGTGGAAAATAGTGAAAACTGGAATTGAAGACTTCTGTGATGTACACAATCCCTCTAGGCGATAAATGATCAAAAACTGAATCTATAACAAGTTGAGGTTCGGAGACATGCTCCAAAACCCAGCAAATAAAGGCGCCATCATATTTTTCTTCCAGGGCAAGGTTTTGCGCATCCTGTTGAATGAACCGAACCTGTGAGGACGGGTAACTTTGAAGGTTAACCTGAGCCTTTTCGATTTGAGAGGCTTCAAGCTCTATGCAGGTTAGATTTATCTCGGGATAAAGCTCCAAAAGTACCTTAGTCTGAGCGCCTACACCTGAACCCACTTCCAGAACTTTATTCCTCCCTGCTAAGTCGACCCAAGGATAAATCAAAGGAGCCAGCATGCCAGCCTGTTCCAGCAATCTATCTTGCTCTCCTGTCAAATATCCGTGAATGTAGTTGCCCATAGATTTTCGAAAATTACCGAATTTTCCTTGCTTTTATAGCGTCGAGCTTAATCTGTCTTCTTTTTCAATATTACCGGAAACTGCACGCTTTCGGATACTTTTTCAGCAAAGGATTTTAAATCTGTATAGGCACGGGGTGAGAATTTTTTCACGTTAATTTTTAATATTCCAATTAAACGGATTGACCCTTCGTTTACCTCGGAGTCCAATTCATAGGTCAATTCCTGATTGGAAGTTGCAAACTTCACAGAAGGAGGGAATTCGTCCAATTCAAACCCTTCGGGCACTTCCATTTCAAATTGAAACCGTTGATAGAATGGATAATCAAAATCAATCGGATAAACCCTCCTAGGCTCAAGAAATGGATTTTCATAGAATATGGATTCTTTAAATGGTGTCAGAATGACTAATTCCTCATCGGCTTTAAATGCAGGTTTTTTTGCCCGTGAGATAATAAACTTTTCTTCTTGAAACCGATCTTCCAAACTGATATCATAGTATTCATCTTCTAGATCTTCTAATTCAGGACTAGGGTTTGCAAGTTGATCTCTCAGGCTCAAGACACTAAGGCCTTCCAGTTTGGAATCAATGCGGTAAGCCCAATTTCCTAAAGAGTCTTTTTCCAAACTGAATTCCAGACTTGAGCCAGATTGATGTTGGAGGTCAATCGGGACCAGCTTGGACTCATCATTTCGAATAAGAAATCCCTGAGGGACCAGTTTTTTGGGAGGGATTATCCCAAAAGTCAAATAGGGGTCTGTGGCATCAAGCCATATGGTGGAGTCTTTGATTTCCAAGCGGATGAGTGAATTGGAAAACTGATTTAAGAAAGGACTGGGAATCAAGTCAGTTCTATTTTCACCCTTTTGATTGATCAAAACCAAATCTGAGGAAAGGCCATGTCCCTGGAGTAGATTGAGTAAAGTCAAATGGATATCCAAATGATTTCCAATTCCCTTTTTGACCAAAGATTTGGCATCTTGAGAGGGAAGTGGATACACGCTAGGTTCTACTTTAAATTTGTCCTTGACAAATCGATAAATATTCTCAGCCGTTTGAAAATTATCAGTGCCATAGAGCACATCTTTGATTCCAAGCTTTTTCATTGAATTGCCTTTAAAATAGGACTCAAAAGCTGGAATAGATTGAATTTGGGTGCCCAATTCCTCCCATGTTGAATATACAATAGGCTGAAACTGCGTTCCGTCCTGAAATAAAAAACCTTCCACCCGATACACATAATCCAAAGGATTACTGATGTAGGGCTCCATCTGAAAGGCAGGGACATTTTCCAACTGCCAGAAAAAATTATCCTTGGAAGGGGAGATTTGAAGGTTTTCTCGGACAGGAGTACCCTGGGTGACAAGTTGATACCGGAGATAATCAGGTACCTTAAAGGTATACTGAGATTTGATTCTTGGGTAGCTTCCTTGAAACTCCCATCCTTCTAGGAGGTAATATTCCCGATCCACCTTCGCATATTTCCACTCTAGGATAGATCCTTTTTTCACCTGGGGAAAGACAATACGATAATCTGACCAGCCATTTTCATGATCTAATCTAAAAATATGCTCCTCCCCCAAATCTAGCCTTTTTCTTTCTTCTCCATCCAAGTAGCTGACAGTGGCTTTGAGATCGAGAATTTGTTCGATTTTCATTTCACCAGCCATTAAAAAAGGGATGGTGATATTACCAAAATTATCCGGGTTATCACCCAGGATTTTATATCGGAAGTGGTACTCAGTCACCAGTCCAATTACCCAGCCTTCGCCCTCCTTGATCAAGGGATAAGTTTGGCCAGTTTCAAAAAGACATACCACCTGAGCTTCTGGCTGGAAAAAGACTGAATCCAATTCCTCCTCAAACTCACTGTACTCCCCAAAAAGACTCTGTGCATGACCTGCCCAATTCAATACAAGGAAAAGGGTGACAAGTCTAAACTTGAAATTCAAGGATCTACGACTTTTTTGAAAACAATTGGTGCATTCATCTTGGTAGCAATAGATTCCATAAAGTACTTTAAGTTTCCGTATTGCCGTACATCGATCTTGGGTTTTCTGATTTCTACTTTGGCAGAAATCTGAACCTTATCATTCATTATGGTCGGATTGTATTGAAAGACAACTTCTCCATTTTCCATGGTAATGGATTCCTTCAAGGGGTAATCATCTAACTCATAGCCGGAAGGGATTTCTACCAAGGCTGTGTAGGTCTCTGAAAATGCAAAGCCAAAGTCTACCGGAAAGATCCGGAAATCCTGAGTGAATGGATTTTTTGAGAAAGTAGCAATCTTGAATGGAGAGAGCATGATCAAGTCCAAATTATCAGATTCTGGACCGGGAATCCGAAGCTTGTAATTTGTGGTGGTGTAATTACTTTCCTTCATCTTGTCTTCCACTTCAAAATCAACCACTTCCCAGTTGGGATCCAAAGTAAATAGCTCATGGAGAGGTCTATTGCTTTTCTCCAAATCATGAGATCGCTGGGCAGTGACCAGCCCTTCATAATAGGACTGCCGTAGATTGCCTTCTACCATCAGATTATTCGCCTCATCAAATTTCAACTGAGAGATAAAGATTGAGTTAGAATTATGCGGAATAGATATGGGAACCAATTGACTGTTGTCCTTGATCAGGAGTAATCCTGCCTTGACATGTTTGTCCAAGTCTACATAGCCAAAGGGAGCAATCGGGTCTTCTAAATCCAATAAGTACTCATTCCCGTCCAACTTAGCCAGTAAGACCATACTGTTAAACTGATTGATAAAAGGAAAAGGCACCAAGTCACTTCGACCACTTCCCTTTGATCCTACCAAGATCGGATGACACTCGATACCCAGTGAAGTCAGAATTCCCATTAAGGCCAGATCCAACTCCAAAGGAGATCCGATTTTTGATTTCATCAGTTGATTGATCCATTGATCGGGGAAGAAGCCTCTTTCCTCATTGATTTGGAAGTTTTCCTGGATGTAGTAATAGGCTTTCTGGGCTTTCTCCAGTTCCGTACTTCCTTCAAAGTCTGCTCCTACTGTGGCTTTATCCAGTGGTGCAGTCCTGAAATAGCCTTTTTCGTCATAATCCTTCAAAACTTCATTTCCGAGGACTACCCAATTTTGGAGGACATCTTCCCATTCTGTCAAAGTTTTTTGATAGCGGGAAAGCTGGAATTCAACGCGCTCTCTGTAGTCGGCAAAGTTTTTCATGTATGGCTCTGCCTTTAGTGAATTCAGCTTTCTCAGAGTCCAGCTATAGGTGCCATTGCTTGCTGTTTTTTCAGAGGTCGTATTATACTTCTCCCCTTGACCGATCATTTTATATTCCAACTGGGGAATCATCGTGATGCTGTAAGTAGACATGATAGTTGGAATATCATTTTGAAAGGTCCAACCATCGAGCATGGTAATGTTTTTGTCGGTCTTTTTATAAGTGTATTCGATGATAGAGCCGACTTTGACATTGGGAAAAGTGATCCTGACTTCCTTCCAACCATTCGCGACTTCTACTTCAAAAATCTGGTCTTTCTCCACTTTAATCGTTTGAGCTTGCCCTCCTTCAAAATTGGTGATCAGGGCTTTCACACTGCTAATTTCCTCAGTTCTATTATCCCCTGAATAGAATGGAATGGTGACATCGCCACGGGAAATGCCAGATTCTTTAAGAATCTTCATTCTGAAATGGTAAGAAGTCTCAAAAACATCCCCGTAAAATTTGGAAACTCCCTCTTCGAACAACATGACAGCGTCCGCATCTGGCTCGAAGTCCACCTCCGAGTAGGCCATTTCATTGGCATTGTATTTTCCAAATTTCTCCTTTTGAGCATAGCTGGTAATATGCAATCCGGAGAGAAAGAGTAAGAATAGAATCTTCTTCATACTATTGTTGACTTAGGCTGGGTTTGGTAAAATGGTAGGCTCCATTTCCTACCGAGTTGATTTTGCTGACTATAAGTTTTTTGGCCTCTTCATCCTGAGAATCCGAAAGCGACACCTTGATTTTTCTGGAGACGATCAATTGATTGTTTTCCAGACGGTTTTCGATTAGAATACTGTATTCCTCTTCCTTAATCTCCAGGGGCATCAAACTGAATTCTGAACCAACTCCTGAAGGAAGGTCTATGGTATAAGATTCAGATAGATCAAAGTTTTTGAAGCCGATTTCTTCTAATTTGATTTTGGTGAAAAATGGCTTGAGTAATAATCGTTTGGCTGTGGTTTGGGCAAATTTTTGGATGATGCCCTTAACTTCTCTATCAGCAATCGGAAGGGAATCAAGGTGATCAGGATTTAGCTCGTAATCCTGAATAATCAAACCTGAAATCGCAGAGTACTTATTGAAATAATCCCGCTGCTGTCTGGAGTCTAGTTGTCTGGAAAGACTGGTAGCTGTGTAAGCTGGATTTCCCTCCAGATGCTGCTTCATGGTCATTTGAGCATCTCCGCGATCATCCAAGCTGATATGAAATTCATTTTCTACTCGATTCCAATGATCTTCCTGATAGCCCGGAGTCTTTGCCAAATATCCGCCAGTAGGAGTGACGACCAACACATGTCTATCATTGGTAAATGAGCCCAGATATCCGGCTGGAAGGCTATTGGAAGTACACTCCAACCAAACTGGCTGCTCATCCACCTCGGCACGCAAAATCACATGATTGAATTGGTTGGATGGCAAATCAGTATGAATATCTGACTCACCCTCACCGGCATAGACCAGTGTATAATAGGCTGGAATCCCTGCAGTCTCTAGCATGGCTTTCATCAGATTGCTGAGTCCTTTGCAGTCTCCGTAGGAATATTTGACTGCATCCGTGGCAGTCATGGTCTGCCAGCCTCCAATTCCCAATTGGATACTGACATAGCGGAAGTTCTTCTGTAGATAATCGTATAAAACGGCAATTTTCTCATAGGGATCCTCTATGCCCTCGACTAATTCAAGGATTTTTGCTTTAAACTCCTCAGGCAAAATATCCCGTCCTTCGTTCAGCTTGTATTTCCAAAGTCCCAATTCAGACCAATCAGTCATGGATCCTCGAAAGTTATCCAGTTTGAATTCCTTCGGTGCGATATACAGTCGATGATCATCCTCCTCTTTGATGCTGAGATCTTGAACAGGGAGTTCGGACTCTTTCCAGGTCAGTTGAATCCTCCCGTCTGGAAGTGTTTCCTCCTGTCTATTTCCAGAAAGATGCTGCTCTTTGAATCTGATTCCAATGGATTCCGGGTAGCTTATTTTTAATTCTGCCTCCTCCAATTTTTGGAATGCCCGCTCCACGGGAATCCAAGGCTGAAAGCTAAAATTGGATTGATGATAGACTTCCGTTTCTATATGAACTTCGATGGGAAAGATGGAAGAATTCACCTGATAGTATTTCTGCCTGTTGTCAGCAAAAACCGAAAACCCATCAAATAATTCTGCATCCGACAAATCCTTCATTTTGGCTTTTTGGATTGTTTTTCCATTCTGGGGATCAATTATCTCCAAGCTGAAATTTTTAATCTGGACGAGCTTATCATAAAAAATTCCAACAGAAGCATGGGCCAATCCTTCAGGACTGAGGACCGTCACAGTTTTTTGAGTTTTTAGCGTATAGCCAAAGTCCTCGTCGATCACAATCTCCTTAGTATGAGTTAAATGGGAATAAATGGGTGCTTCTTTCGAAGGTAAAGAATCAAGATGAGCGGTAAATAACCCTGCCAAAATGGCGAGAATCGTAAGAGTCATAAATTCAAAACTGGGTAAAACTTGCTCGAAAAATATATATTAAATTTTTAAAAGCAACGGGTTTTAACAGATTTCAAACGAAAAAATTTTTCAGACTACAAAACATGCATTTCATACTTAAAACTATGCATAGAGCAAGATATTTTTCCTTGCTTTTCAAAAAATATCTAAGCTACTTGGAGGCTTAAATAGAAAAATTGCAGCATGAAACCCGTAATCATCAGAAGCTTTGAGGACTTCGAAAAATACAATGGACAAGAAATAGGAACCTCCGAGTATTTTACCATCACCCAAAACCAAATCAATCTTTTTGCCGATGCAACTCACGATCATCAATGGATTCATACAGATCCTGAGCGAGCTAAAGTAGAAGGAGCCTTCGGCAATACCATTGCTCACGGCTATTTGACACTGAGTATTGTACCTCATCTTTGGGAGCAGATCGTACAGGTGACTAATCTGAAGATGATGATCAATTATGGGATCGAAAATTTACGCTTTGCACAAGCTGTCACCGTAGATAGCGAGGTGCGGCTCCACGCAAAACTCAGAAATGTAGCCAACCTTCGAGGTACGGTGAAGGCCGAAGTGGAGGTGAAATTGGAGATTAAAGACCAAAGAAAACCGGCTTTCGCCGGAGTTTTGATCTTCTTGTACCATTTTGAAGATTAGGATGCAAGGAGGTCATTGACGACCGTGGCAGCGCAGGAGCAACCAAAGGCAGCAGGTAAAAAAGACATGGTGCCATAGGCTGACTTTTTGAAGTTGCTTCCATCGGTCATCATCAGACTCTCTTTGATGACCTTTTCTGTTGAATACACTGCCTTAAAGCCATCGTAAATCTTTCTTTTTTTCAATCGCTTTCGGATTAGACGAGCCAGTTTACATTCGTGTGTTTTGGAGATATCCACCACCCGGATTTTGGTGGGATCTACTTTGCCACCTGCGCCCATTGAGCTTACCAAAGGAAAGCCTCTACGATATGCCCCTTCGATCAAGTGAAGCTTTGGAGTGAAACTATCGATGCAATCAACCACATAGTCAAAGTCATTTTCCTCCAAAAGGCTAGTCATGGGTTTGGGCTCTAAAAATTCCCGTATGGTATGGATTTTTAGTTTGGGATTGATGGAAAGTAGCCTCTCCTCCATCCATTCGGCTTTGGATTGCCCTAGATTTTTTTGGGTTGCCGGCAGTTGACGATTCACATTGCTGATGTCTACACTATCTCCATCGATGATGGTCATTTCGCCTACGCCGGAGCGGGCGATAAATTCCGCTGCAAAGGACCCCACACCTCCCAGTCCTACCACGAGGACATGTTTTTGAGCTAGTTTTTCAAGCCCTTCTCGACCAGTGATTAGTTCTGTTCTGCTCAGCCAAGCAAAGTCACTCATTTTAATTTCTTACTTGATATTCGATTCCAATTTTGTATGACCTGCCGCTCCAAGTCTTCGACAGAAAGGCCCAAAATTAAAGAAGCTGCTTGATAAATTTGATCAATTTCTTTCTCCGAATTATCGGTTTCAAGAAAAATCCGCTCTTTTGGACAGTTTTTAAGCCATTGGGAAGCATTGGATTTGGAGTCTAGGATTTTCTCTCCAAAGGAGAAGTTTATAGAGAATGGCAATAGTTGCTCTGCAAGATGGGTTTTTAGGTTCCATCCATGCCAGATGATCTCGGGATGCGAGTTTGTATTTTTTAAATATTCCAAAAGTAAGTCATGCCCTTTGACGCAGTGTAAAATCAAGGGTATCCCTTCTGTTTTTGCAGTATTTGCCTGCTCTTCCAATGCAGCTTTTTGAATGGAAAGTTCCGGTCCTCGGAGCCGGTCAAAACCTGCTTCGCCTATTGCTAAGCAGTTTTGATTGCTCACATAATTTCTGAATTCCGACCATTTTTCCTCCCACTTGTCATATAAATACCAAGGGTGAAGACCAATAGAAAAGTATTGATTGGGAGATAAGGAGTTGATATCCCTTTCTGCATTGAATATGCTATTCGGAATATTCAATCGATGGGTATGGATATCGAAAAGTTTCATTTTGAATTCTAATATTTTATCAATTTATTTAGGTCAAAACCAAAGATTATGATTCGACAAAGCTATCCACTATTACTCGTAATTGCTGCATTTTTTGCCTGTCAAGGCACGGAGACTGAAGATGCCTCCGAACCGATCAATTTGGAATTGGAAGTTACTGATTCAGTTCGCATACATTATGTAGGCGTTTTATCCTTTATGGATATCCAGCCTGATATGGATCGTGCATTGTTTTTTGATTTGCAGAAAAGAAGCTTTGTCAGCACTGACTTACAAGGTAATATCCTAGGGCAATTCTCGAAAGACCGTGATTCTCCAGATGGATTTGGATCCTTTCCAATGGCAGCGGGTAGATTTTTGGATCAGAATCGAATTCAGCTAGTTTCCATGTATGGGGTCTTTGAATATGATTTGGAAGGAAATCTCCTGCGAAGCGCCAAGATTCCAAAAGACGAGATTAAAGGCTTTTCGGGTAGGATGGATGCTATTCGGGAGATCAAACAGGTCGGTGATCAGTTGCTCCTGACAGGTCTTTTACCGCGAACGGAGTATAATAAAACCCAACCGGAGTTTTATGATACTTTTCAGCAACTCGTTTGGGTTGATCCGCAGTCTGGAAGAATGGAGCAGTTCCTGGGTTTGGATTCTGCTAGTATTTTTCAAAATAATCGCTCACATGAACCGACGACGCTCTCAGCCACCTTTGATATCAGAGATAATGAATTATTTGTGATATCTGGCGGTGATCCTTATTTGAATGTGTATGAACTGGAAGAACCTTACAAAAAATTAAAGCGAATGCCATTGGAGTTGACCGATTTTCAGGTGAATCCCGGTGAAGACCCTCAAAAAGCAGATCCTCGAGCTATTTCTTTTGATCCAAGCTATGGGATGATCAGCAAGCTGACAATTGTGGGAGATTACTTGCTAATCAACTATACGACCGGCTATGAAGACCTTGATCGAGAGGAGTATCAGTCGATTCAGTCTCAGGAGCAATGGCAGGTTTTCAATACAAGGGTAGGTGAAAAGTACAAGCCCCGGCTTCAGGTTCTTTCTTTGGAGGGTGAGAAATTACTAGATATTGAGACGCCCGATAGATTGGGGAATGTCTTTGTCAGCCGAGATGGAAATCTTTGGTTTAATGTATTGCCAAATCCGGACGTTGAGGAGGACTTTTTTCAAATCAATAAGGTGGAGATCAAAAAAGCCGGGATTAACCGGCTTTGAACATTCTTACTGTTTTTGATAGGCAAAGGTACCGCCTCCTTGTTTGAAAGTAAGTGCGCCCGTATTAGGATCGAAAATAAAGATTGCTCCGACTTGCCGAAATTCGAAGGTATGCTCGGCTGTTGGCTCTAAAGGGATGGCTGGCTGTCCAGTAGCTTGTACTATCAGGGTTTTTCCTTCCTTGGTAAAGTTGAATTTAAGCGGAAGCTGTTCAGAGGTATATTCCCCTAGATAAGACTCGAGCTGCTCTGGACTCACCGCGTAGCTTTGAAATGAAGGGAATTTGATCTCTTTTCCAAAATAAGAGTCCAAGAGTGCTAAGGTGATATCATTGGTGTTAAAGTTTACCCCATTCGAAAGGGTAACTAGGGTCAGCTTTTCTTCTGGAAAATGCGCCAAAAGAGACTGGAATCCATCAATTCCACCATTGTGTCCAAGTGCTTTTCGCTCGTAATACGGAAAAGAAAAAACACCTCGGCCGAAGCCATCTTGAAGTTCAGTCATTTTGTCCAGACTCTCTTGTGAAATCAGCTCACCAGCAAAAAGCTTTTCGATAAAAGCCGCGAGATCCGCTACTGTGGACTGTATGGCTCCAGCGCCAAGTGGAATACTTGGGTCCGTTTCTGCCTCCAGTGTCCAATTGTCCTTGAACGAATAAGATCTTGCTTCATTTTCCTCAGGCTTGATCTCATCAAATATTTGTGTGTGTTCTAGCTTTAGCGGGCCTGTAATTCTTTCTTCCAAAAGTTCTTGAAAGGACTTTCCGTAGGTTTCTTCCAAAATGAATGTCAGCAAGACATAATTGGAATTTGAGTATTCTGCCTTGGAGTCAGGAGTAAAAATACTGCCGCCTTCTGAAATGATCTTTACCATTTCATCCTCAGTCTTTGGCTTGGTGTAATAGGTCAAATAAAGAGGGCTATTGGTAAAATTGGCAATTCCGCTTCGATGCCTCAGAAGCTGGTCAATGGTGATAGCATCGGCATTGGGTACTGAAGGATAAAAATCTGCCAGTTTTTGATCTAATGTAAGATTTCCCTCTTCCACAGCCTGAAAAATCAAAACTGAGGTGAACATTTTAGAAATTGACCCGATATTAAATTTGGTTGAGGGAGTTAATTTTTGCTGCTTTTCCAAGTCCGCATAGCCTATTGCCTTTTGATAGATGGGCTCCCCGTTTTTTGAAATCAAAACAGTTCCCATGTACTTATCATAAAAGTCCAATGAGTCAAAGAAACGGTCAGTTTGCTCAAAATTTGATTTTTGGCCAAATAGACTTGTGCTGCTTAGCCAAAATAAGGACAGGTAAAGTGTAAATTTTCGAAGCATGATTTGAATTAGTTAGATATAAAAAGCTCCTAGCTAAAATATTGGCTAGGAGCTGATTTTCAAAGTATTAAGTTTAATCTAGGCGGTTTCTTTCTTCTGAGCTACCTGTGCTAGAACGTACTCGGAAGCTTTCACCCTGAGCAAATCTCCATCTTAAGGTAAAGCGCACACCCTGATTGCTTCGGTATTGTCTAAAGCCTGTATTGATGTCTGCGAAATCCACATTGGCTCGGATGATCTGTGAGCGGAAAAGGTCAGTACCGTTGACAGATAAGGTGAGCTTATCCTTCATCAAGGTCTTCGTCACCCCTGCATCTACCCAGGCAAACCCTTTGATGGTACCCTGTCCCCAGATTTGTGGGCCTACATACATTCCGACCAACTCAAATTTAAAGCCTTTTGGCAAGGTCAGATTATGTTGGGTACGAGCCATGAAGGATACTTGATCTGTGTCAAGGAAGTCATCTCCAATTTGGGACTTGAATCGGTTATAAGTCACCTGAACCATGTTTGAAGCATTCCACCACTTTGTAATTTCAACCGGTACGATTCCACGGAAATTGACATTTCTGGTTTTATCAAAATTATCCGTGAAGGTGGTCGTCGTTCTAGCTTCCTGATCTTGGATAAATACCTGCATAAAGGCATCTTCAGTCTCAGAATAACCTAAAGTGAACTGATATGCTCCATTGATGACATGATTCATCTCGAAGTTATTCGAATACTGAGGTCTCAAATTCGGGTTACCGGTTTCTGATGTCAATGGATCGATGTAATAGATGAATGGATTGAGCAATCGATAGTTTGGACGAGTGATTCGACGGTTTAGATTATAGATGATTTGATACTTCTCGCTCACCTGATGCTGTACAAAGAAGCTAGGGAACAGGTTGAAATATTGCTGTTTGTTTTGCTGTTCCAATGTCACCGAATTTCCCAAAATGTCTGAGTACTCACCTCTTAAGCCAAATTGATAGTTTACTTTTGGACTGAAAGCCCCTTTCAAGGAAGCGTAAGCAGCTAAGACATTTTCACTATAGATAAACTGGTTAGAATTTGGATCCGGCTCAAAAGGTCCTTCTTCGATCGCACGGCTCAGATCCAGATTGTTGTCGGATTCTACCCAGCTACCTTTTAGACCTGTTTCCAAGATCTTTCCATTTTTTAAGGGTTTGGTGAAATCAACTTTTGCCGTCAGGATGGTATAGTACATATCATTCAGCGTGAGTATTTGATCAGTTGTAAAATTGGACTGATCCACCCCGGTCCAGTACTCATTGGAGAGCAAAGACTCAGAGTTTGATTTCATGATGGTATAATCCAAGTCCGCAGCAATTTTAGTCCCTATGGTATCTAGTTTTCCATCATAGTGGAGGTTTCCAAAAATTCTGTCTCTGGTTCCATTATCATCATTTCGAGAGTTCAAATAGTTGAATTCCGACTCACCAGGAATAGAAATCTCTGTGAAGGAGTTATTATTCGATCCTCCGGTAGACCTTGAGGCTTGAAGGTTGATTCCCAGGTTATGATTGGGATTGATCTCGTAGTTTGCCGATCCGGTAAAATTCGGAGTACGGAAGCGAGTTTTGATTCTGGAGTCTTGAGTAAACTTGGATGTCCCTTCTTCTAGCTCAAAGTTTCGGATGATATCCAGGTCATTGTAATTTGCGATTTCATTGTAGTTCAGATTCGCATTGGTAGACCATTTTCCTTTTTTCACATTGATAGTTGCGCCAGCAAGTGGAGCATTCAAGCCGTTGTATTGATTTCCTATTTGAATATTTCCAAAGACTCCATCTACCGTGCTTTTCTTCAATACAATATTGATCACACCTGCGGCACCTTCAGCATCAAATCGGGCAGAAGGATTATTGATGACTTCGATACTTTTGATGTTTTCTGCGGGCATTGACCGAAGGTAGTTTGCCAAATCAGTCGAACTCATGTAAGTAGGTCTATCGTTGATCATCACTGTGACACCACTGCGACCATTTAGATTGATATTTCCATCCTGATCGACATAGACACCCGGAGATCTACCGATGACGTCCAAGGTGTTTGACCCTTCTGCCATCACAGTTCCTTCTACATTGACGATAGTTTTATCCGGTTCGATGATGATTTCCGGTCTAGATGATTGTACGGTGACTTCATCAAGACCAGTCATTTCATCTTCCAATTTGACTACACCAAAATCTTTGGTCATTCCAGGGACTAGCTCGAAGGTCTCAGAACTATAGGTCGTATACCCAATTGAGGAGATCACCAGTTTGACCGTTGCAGATTTTACTGATTCGATGAAGAATGTCCCCTCCTCATCAGAAACAGCTCCATCCACTAATCCACCGTTGTTTGATTCGATCAAGGCAACGTTTGCGAAAGGAACGGCCTCTCCATTTTGGTCAACGATTTTCCCTGAGAGCTTGCTGATATCTTTTGCAGCAAGGGTGCTTAGGCCCATCAGGTAAAATAGAAAAGAAAGAAAAATTAAGTTGGCGGTTTTCATTTGTGTTGGTTCTTTATTGTTTTCATGCCTGCTAATGAAAAAGAAGTGCCATACTGCAAAAAGCCCTAAAATCTGTCAATTGTGGCGTTTTAGGCTATTCAACAAAAAAAGCATGTTCGTTTGTGAACACTTATTGTTTCGAAAACCGAACAAAAAAATCCCCGGATTTGGGTCCGGGGATTATTTTTAATTGTTGAGTTATTATTTCAAAGCAGCCAAATAGCGCTTATTAACCTCTTCCCAATTGATCACATTCCAGAATGCTGAGATGTAATCAGGACGACGGTTTTGGTAATTCAAATAATAGGCGTGCTCCCACACATCCAATCCGAGGATAGGAGTACCTTTAATTTCAGCAACATCCATCAGTGGGTTGTCCTGATTTGCGGTAGATACGATTTCTAAATCGCCTGTTGCAGTAACAATCAACCATGCCCATCCTGAACCAAAACGGGTAGCTGCTGCCTTTGAAAATAAGTCTTTGAACTCATCAAAATTCACAAATTTTGCATCGATAGCGCCAGCTAGTTCACCTGTAGGGTTTCCGCCGCCGCTTGGAGAAAGAATTGACCAGAAAAGGCTGTGATTGTAGTGACCTCCTCCGTTATTTCTAACGGCTGTATTGGAACCTGCTACTTTCATCAACTCCTCTAGTGATTTGCCTTCTAGGTCAGTTCCTGCTACTGCATTGTTTAGATTGTTCACATACCCATTGTGGTGCTTGCCATGGTGGATTTCCATAGTGCGCGCATCTATGTGCGGTTCAAGTGCATTAAATGCGTAAGGTAAGGATGGTAGTTCAAAAGCCATTTGTTTTTAAAATTTATGGTGAAACATGTATTAAATATCCCTTTAAAGAATCTGCTTTGGTAACCACTATCCATGACAAATGGTTCTTTTATGTCGAAAAACATCTCATTTTCGTAGTTTTTCGAAAAAGCGATGAATTAATTCCTCCGCTTGCGCCGCCAAGATACCTTCGTGAATTTTTGTTTTAGGGTGGAGCGTATTCGGGTTACTTTGTCTAAATCCTCTTTTTGGATCCGCTGCTGCAAAGAAAACTTCACCTATTTGGGACCAAAAAAGTGCTCCTCCACACATAGTGCATGGTTCAAGGGTTACATACAAGCGACAATCATTGAGGTATTTTCCTCCCAAAGAATTGGCTGCTGAGGTGATGGCTATCATTTCCGCATGGGCGGTCACATCGTTTAGCCTTTCCGTTTGATTGTAAGCTTTGGCTATGATTCGGTTTTTGGATACGATCACCGCACCTACGGGGATTTCCCCCTCTTCGAAAGCAATCTGCGCTTGCTTTAGCGCTTCATTCATGAAATATTCGTCCGAATACAGCTCCATTTACCTGAAATAATCAAGGATTTCATTTCGAATACCCTCATTGATCACTACAGCCAAAATCAAGGAAACTACTAAACCGATGGTCGCCTTGTAAAGGTCATTACTTGCCAGTTTGAATGCTCGGAATCTCCACGCTTTCTTGTTTTTGGCCTTGCCATGCTTTCCTATAGCAATGGCTAACTCACGACCTCCTAGCAAACCAATGAACACCCAAGTGGTACTCATCGGCACATTGCTGTACATTTTGAAATAGAAAAGGATTATCGCATAAACAAAGTCTACGATAGTAGCAGCCCGTACGTCGGTGACATTGGTCTTCTCATTTACGATTCCCTGGATCTTGTCACCTTTCAGGTAGAAAAGAAACCCTAGGCCTACAAAAACAAATCCTGTGTAAATCAAAAACTCAGTAACTCCAAGCTGCCTAGGAAGGAAGACGGCAATATTTGCAGCATCCTGCATGATCCAAACCGACCAAAGTGTACCTGAAGTGATCCACTGAAGGATAGTCCAATAAGGTTTTGGCTTTCCCTTGAGGTAATTCTTCATCAGCCGCTCTAAGGCAAACCATACCACAATGGCTAGGACAAAAGCCAAAATGTAACCCATAAAACTCTTAACCATTACACTCGCGATGGTACCGGCTTTGTAGGTAAATACATTCAGGAGCAAAAAGGTAGTAGAGACTGGCATTCTAAGCCTAGTCATAATCAAAAGGACAATAGGAGCAGCTAGCTGTAGAAAGACAAAGCCTTCCGGAGCACGATCAAGGCCGGGTACTGAAAGGCGTTGGTGACTGACATCTCCGTCATAAACGACCCAACTGTAAGTCACCGTCGCGACGAAAATCATCCCCATAAAGAGCCAAAGCCAATACCACTTGCGATGCTGATTGGATGCAATGAAAGTACCAATGGTCTGAATACTGTCATTGGCGATGGCTGAATAGGCTGCTAAGAAAAAACCAAACCACATCGCAGGATAAGTGTAGGGAGCGATGATGGCTGCCACTGAGATCAAAACACATATCACAATCAAGAAAGTCCTTTCCTTTTTTGTGAAGTCAAAAAGTGCGTAGGCGGTTTTGGAAAGGTTTTCCTGATTGATGTTTTGGTCAATGCTCTTCTTGGCCATGTTTTAGCTGATGGGAGTTTGGGACAAAATTAAAGAAGTTATTCAGGCCTTCATGTTAATAAATTGTTAAGCTAAAAATAAGCAATCTATTTAAGCTTGACATCATGTTGTTTATCCTAAAAAAATTCCAAATTTTGCCCATTGATCAAAAAGCTATTTGGATAGCAGCGCCAAATCAACGGTGTTTTTTCAGATGAGTGAGAAGATCAGAAAACAAGCCAACACCTATCACATTTAATGGAAAGCTGGGATCTAGAGCAAAAAAAAGAAGCAAAATGGAAAAGTTACGCCATTGGATTGGTTGCGCTTTTGCTGTTCATTTTTGCAATTGATCTTTTGACTGTCTCCATGGGAGACCTCAATAGTAAAGTTGCTACTGACCTTTTTTCAGCTACCAAAAATCCTTTCATTAGCTTATTTATCGGTCTTTTGATGACCGCTTTGCTACAGAGTAGTAGTACAGTAACTGCAAGTGTGGTGGCCGTAGTTGCGGCTGGGACTATTTCTTTGGAGCAGGCTGTACCCTTGGTCATGGGAGCGAACATCGGCACGACGCTGACCAGTACCTTGGTTTCTTTTTCTTACATCATGAAGAAGAAGCAATTCAAGCGTGCGCTTTCAGCAGGTATCATTCATGATATCTTCAATATTTTCACGGTAATCATTTTACTACCTCTGGAACTCTATTTCCAACCCTTGACAAAATCGGCTTTGTATTTTGCCCATTGGTTTGCTCCTAACGAAGATTTCTCCGGACCGGTAGTCTATCATTCCTTGTTTACCAGGCCTATAACAAATTGGCTGGTAGAAGCCATTGGTATCCCTTTTTTGACTACAATTCTTGCGGTGTTTTTGGTTTTTGCTGCGATCAAACTGCTAGCCACTTCTATCTACAAGACTTTTGTAGTCCATAGCTTTCAGGATATCAATAAAGTCATCTTTAAGAATAGCAGTCTGGCTTTTTTCTACGGGACCTTTTTCACCGCGGCTGTTCAGTCTTCTACAGTGACGACTTCGCTGATTGTACCGCTAGTGGCCACCAAAAAAGTAAGCCTTAAAAAAGTATTCCCATTCATCGTTGGGGCAAACATTGGAACAACCATTACAGCAGCAATAGCCGCACTTTATAAAAGTGAAGCTGCGATCGCTTTGGCAATTGTGCACTTTCTGTTCAATACCATCGGGGCTTTGTTGATTTTAGGCATTCCTAGGTTTCGGAATGTTCCCATCCGTTTGGCAAATCTGATGGGGAAGAAATCGGTAAAATCCCGATTATGGGGTTTTGCTTACCTTTTACTGATGTTTTTTATTATTCCCTTTTTGCTGATTTATTTCAGCTCAAATTAAGATTGGGAGTCTTTCCAGGCTTCAAAAAGGGCTTTTGCACTACTGGTACCAATCCGATCAGCACCTGCTTGGATTAGCTCCAAAGCAAAGTCCAAGGTTTTAATTCCACCGCTTGCTTTGATGCCTGTATTTGAAGAAAGGGTTTCTCGCATCAGCTTAATATCTGAAACCTTCGCTCCGCTAGGCGCATAGCCGGTGGAGGTTTTGACAAAGTCGGCACCTGCATCCTGACAGATTAAGCAAGCTTCCCTAATTTGACTTTCATCGAGGTAAGCTGTTTCGATAATCACTTTCAAAACCCGCTCCTCCTCATGACAGATTTTAGCAATTTGTGCGATTTCGATTTTTGGCCAATTCATCCCCGAGTGAAAGGCGGTCTGTGACCAAACGAGATCTAGCTCATCTGCTCCATTTTTGATTGCTTCGTGGGTTTCTGCCACCTTAGTAGCTGTATCCTCAAATCCAAAAGGGAATCCAATCACCGTGACTGTTTGTATATCTTCTTGCTCGAGTTCGCGGTGGACCTTTTTGACCCAAAAAGAAGGGACACAAACACCTATAAATTGATATTCGATGGCCTCCCGAATCAATAAATCTATCTCCTCCGTCTTCATGGTCGGCTTTAGCAGGGTGGATTCTAAAAATCGATTAAAGTTATTCTTCATTTGCCACGTAGTCTTCCAAATACATAAACTCCAACGTCAAATCACCATCTCTGGCAATAGTGGCCCGCTCAAGAATGGCGGAGTTTTCCTTTAATAGTTCCGGAACGATCCATTCACTCAATTGTCTGCCAAAATCCTTGGTGGCCTCCCTGGGTAGCTCGCAGGGCAAATTATCAATAGCCATGACGGAAATGCTGTTCTGCTTTCCAAAAGCTCCGATTTCTTCCCCACTATCCCGGTCAATATCATAAACCGGAGAGGCGATGGTAGATGGCCTCACGGTGGTGGGGATGTAGCCATCGATGTCGCAAGTGATATCAGCAATCACCGAAATGGAAAAGTCAGGCGAGGCTATTTCTGACTTCTGGAAAAGCTGTGGAGCTTTTGGGTCCCAATAGACGGCACCGATTAGGATTTCTCCTTCTTCTGCAAATTTGGCGAAGTGACTTTCGTAAAGCTCCGGCTTAGTATAAAATTCCTCTTTGCTGAAAGCACCATCCGTGCGTCTACGGTTATAATCTCCCACATCCAGTTGCACATAGACGGGCTCTTCGAAATACTGATGCAAGAACTCTTCCGTACTAACTTTTCGGATTCCCATACTATCCAGGATTTCCTTTGAACCACCTCCTACTCGTCCTGTTCCGGTCAAGATGATTTTCACCGGTGGGAGCTGAATTTTATTGAGTTCGGCCTTTAGCTCCACTAGGTCAAAACACTCGTGTGCTCGCTTGATATGAAAAAGATCGGTCTTTTGGCCATAGGTCCAGAAAGCATTGTATGCCCCGACTACGCCTGCCCAGCGTCCGAAAGCCACTACTCGCTGCTTGTTATCATCGGTTAATACCTCATAATCGATCAGTCGGATGTTTTTCTCCAAAACAGCCCGAAGCAAATTCCGATTGTAAGGCTGCTTTTTGATCGTATGAGAAAAGAAAAAGTAAGTCTTATTTGGAATCAATTTCTCAATTGGCACCTCCTTCACTCCAAAAAGTACATCACAGCCAGAGATATCCTCCAAAACTTCAACTCCGGCTGATTCGTATTCCTCGTCTGAATAGCCCCGTATCGGGCTTGATTCTACGTAGAAATGGAGTTTGCCCTGATATTCCTCATTAAGATTTTGGAGCTGCTCGGGAGAAAAGGGAGCTCGCTTGTCCGGTGGATTTTTCCCTTCGCGGATAATGCCGATCTTCATACCGTTGTTTTCTTGATGCTGGATAAATTTACAAATGAACTACATCTATTTGATCCTGCTTTGGGCAGTTTTTTATGCAAGTCATAGTTTTCTGGCTTCGGGCAAGTTAAAAAGAAAACTTGAGTCAAAATTGGGAAAGGCCTTTAAATGGTATCGACTTTTTTATTCCCTATTCTCCCTCTTCTTTTTCGTGATTTTAGTTCTTTACAGTATAAGAATTCCTGCAGAACGGCTTTTAGCAGAAGGTGACCTCATGATTTACTTTGGGTATATGGCGGCTACTTTTGGGACGATTATCATCGTCCAAAGCTCTAAAATGTGGTCCATCGGGAAGTTTATAGGTACAAGGCCCGAAGAACCACAAACTGAAAAGAAACTGATTCGGGCAGGATGGTATAGTAGAATGCGGCACCCTTTGTATGCAGGTTTACTTTTGATCTTTTTGGGATACTTTTTTGTGGCAGGGACTTATACCTCCTTGACTCATTTGCTTTGTTTGATTGTTTATCTTCCGATTGGGATTTACTATGAAGAGAAGAATTTAATCGCTGAGTTTGGGGGTGCTTATAAAAAATACAGAGAAGAGGTGCCGGCCATCTTTCCCAAAATGAGATTTTGGTAATATGTTTTCTTATTGGCTAAACAGATAAGATGAAATAAAAAACCCCGTCAGAGATGAACTATGACGGGGTCCTAAGAAATATTATTCTCGAATATTAATCAATTCCGTAGAAATCAATATCAAATCGAAGGACTGAATTCGCAGGAATTCGAGCATTGCTAGTTTGATCTCGGTATGCAAGTGGAGATGGGATAATCATCACAGCCTTAGATCCTGGTCGGAGTCTTCTGAAACCAAAGTCCCATCCTCTAATGACATTGCCGGATCCTACCACAAAACTGAATATGGTGTAAATTCTATTTTCTACCCAAATATCATTATCGATAGCTACCTGCTCAAGGGTGGTGTCGAAAACAGATCCATCGGTAATTAGGGAACCGACATAATCTGAATAAACGACCGTTCCACTTGTAGGTCTAGTACCTGTTCCTTCCTCCTGAACAATCACCACAACCCCTGATGGATCATGGATGCGGTAAAGACTGTCGATCCGTGCCGTATCCAGATAGGCATCAATTTTTTCCCGGTCAATGGCCAAATTCCCCGCTTCATCATAAGCTGGGCCTGTTTGAAAGGGATTATTTGGCTCACAAGCCATCAAGGCCACAAATGAAAATACAAATAAGGATAAGACTTTTAGTCGTTTGATCATTGCTGAGGTCCTTTTTTCAAATCTATAAAATCAAGCTCGAAGATAAGGGGAGAATTGGGCGGAATATCACCTTGAGCCGCACCTCCATATCCGAATAGGGAAGGCATGATGACGGTCGCTTTATCCCCTGCTTCCATGATAGCGATAGCTGATTCAAAGCCTTCGATCAATTGTCCTCTTCCCAGAATAAAGCGCAAGGGTATATAATTTCTATTCTCAGAAAAGATGTTGTTTTCTCTTGCGACTGATTCAATCGATGTATCGAATACTCGACCGTTCAAAAGCTTACCCACATAGTTCACCTGCACAGTATCTCCTGGAACAGGTAATCTGCCGCTATTTGAAAGTTCTTGCCAAATGACTCGAAAACCGGAGACCTCATCCACAAAGTCTTTGGGTCCAGTGATCGGGTTTTCAGCCAAGTACTCTTCAATGGCTTTTTTGTCTTTTTCTAGGATACTTTCTACTGTAGACTCTGAATCTACGCAGGCCGTAAAACCGATTGCCAAAAGAACAACACCTAAATAGGATATCAGCTTTTTATTCATGATTGGATTGAATGATTTTATTTCTGTATGTCTGTGACTTCTACGTCAAAAACCAAAATGGAGTTGGGACCAATCAGTGCTCCTGCACCATTTTCTCCATAGCCAAGTGGAGAAGGAATCAGAAACTTCGCTTTGGATCCTTTTTTCAATAGCAATAATCCTTCATCCCATCCTGGAATGACCTGACCCATTCCCACGTTTACTGGAAGAGGCTCGTAAGGGCGCCCAGCATTGAAAATTCCTTTTTCTTCTGCAAGGCTTTGAATAGATGTGTCGAAGATGGTGCCATCTAGAAGGTATCCGGCATAGTTGACATACATAGTCGTACCAGGAGTAGTCTCCGGGCCAGTGCCTTCCCGCTCGATGACATAGTAAAGACCATTTTCAGTCTTTTGTACATCCAAGTTGTTGGCAGCGGCATATTCTTCGATTTTCTTTCCGTCTTCTACCAAAAGTACTTTGGCACGCTCTGCTCTTTTCTCATTTTCGATAATGGAAACTTGAGCAAAGTATTGGCTCAAAGAATCCTGAGAGATGATATCCATCACGCCAAGGTTCACGACCAATTCCTCTTCAGCCTCTAAAAAAGGAGGGAAATTCGGGCCAAAAATGGTTTGAACCTGAGAGGTAAAGGTAATGCTGTCTCCCTTTTTCAATGCCATGAAGATCTCATCCATCCCATTATTGACTGGGATACTGTCATTCGCCATCAAGTAGCCAGGTACAGGCTGATCATAGGTATTGTAGATCAAGGAGTCTTCAGCATTTTTGATCTGAAGGTGGTACATCAAAATCTCACCATTTTCTGGCTTTTGAGAACCTTCATTGATGTAGGTGTACTCGATTCCATCCCGCTCGGTTACTTGTGTTTTTTTACAAGAAGTGATGGTCGCTGCCAGTACCAAGCTGGCAAGTGTTGCCGTCAGGCGAAGTGAATTTTTCATATGGGTGTTGAAGAAATTTTTACGAATTGTTACTGGACAGAGACCTCTTCCTCTTGAAAAAGTTCGGTTTGATGCTTTTCTACAAGCTTTTCAAACTTTTCAACCGTTTCTTTCAGGCTCAGCTCGGACTTGCCCCCTGAGGCATTTTTGTGTCCTCCACCATTGAAGTATTCGGCTGCAAACTTATTCACGGCCACTTCTGCTGATGATCGGAAGGAAATCTTGATTCCATCCTCCCGCTCAGAGAAAAGGGCTGCTAATTTGATCCCATCTAGAGAAAGCGCGTAATTTACTAAGCCTTCGGTATCTCCGGTTCGGCTTTGATATTTTTTAAGATCTTTTTTGCTGATGGCAAAGTATGCCATGTGTAGGTCTTCCCGAATCACCAAACGTCTACTGATAGCAAAACCAATAAACTTCAGTCTATTGACTGAATTGGAGTCGTAGATCCAGTTGGCAATTTGGGTGACATTCGCACCAAGTTCGATCAAGTCTGCTACGACGAGATGGACGTTTTTGGTCGTATTGGGATGTCTAAACCCACCGGTATCCGTCATGATACCCGCGTAGAGGCAAGATGCGATACTATCATCGATCAAGTCTCTGTCCTCCAGGGCTACAATCAATTCATACACCAGTTCGCAGGTAGCTGCAGCTTCTGTACTCCAGAGTCTATAGTCTGCAAAATCCTCCGGATCTTGGTGATGATCGATGTTGACGATGTAGGCGTCAGACTTGCGAATAAGTTCGCCAAGCTCGTTGACTCTGTTTAAGCAAGAAAAGTCCAAGCAAATAACAATATCTGCTTCATCAAGGGCTTTTTCCGCTTTTTTTCTGTGATCCTCCCGGCTAAAATCCAAGACGTCATCATTTCCTTCCATCCAGTTGAGGAAAGAAGGATAATCCGTTGGAGTTACCACGCTGACTTGATGGCCATTCTTTTTCAGATAGCCTGCCATTCCCAGGGAAGACCCTAATGCGTCAGCGTCGGGTTTTACGTGGGTGGTGATGAATATATTTTTGGGGGAGGAGAGTTCTCTTTTGAATGAGGCTAATGCTTCCATTTGTCAATTTTCTACGGCACGTATGCACTAGTAGTCCGCAAAGGTCAGTAATTTTTTCGCAAATGCCAAAGTGGCCATTTTATTGAAAATGAACGGGCTACTGGATAAATACTGCATGATCTTCGGAAACTCTGGGCTTTTCCGCTATTTTTGCGGCCGAAATAAACCAATGTAAACTCAAAAACACATGGCAGGAAACAGAACATTCACCATGATCAAGCCGGATGCTTTCGAAGCTGGCAATTCAGGAGCCATCTTGAAAATGATCGAAGAAGCAGGCTTTAAGATCGTGGCCATGAAAGCTACCCGCTTGACGCCAGAGCTTGCTGGCAAATTCTATGAAGTTCACAAGGAGAGACCTTTCTACAGGGATCTTTGTGCATACATGTCTTCCGGACCTATCATCGCTGCTATCTTGGAAAAGGACAATGCGGTGGAAGACTTCCGAAAACTGATTGGAGCTACCAACCCTGAGCAAGCTGCGGAAGGAACCATCCGTAAGATTTTTGCAAAATCCATCGAAGCAAATGCGGTACATGGATCCGATTCTGACGAAAATGCAGCGATCGAAGGTAATTTCTATTTTTCTCAGCTAGAGCGAATTAGATAATTATCAAAAAAGTAAAAAATTGAAAAAGGCTGTTCTGAATTAAATCGGAACAGCCTTTTTTGTGCAATAAAGTCTAAAATTATCCTCTTGGGATGGTGATCGTCCTGCTTTGGTCACCTCTTGAAATAGTCACCTCACGATCGCAACCCTCATCCCCAAAGTCAACAGAAATTTGAGGTCTTTCGGATACATTCAAGTTAAGGAGACCCTTGCTAGGAATTTTGATGCCAGTATTGATACAACGCTGTGCGTAGATCAAGGGATCGGTGATTTCTACTCGATAGCTATTTCCTCTGCGATTGACTCCTTCAGACCCTCCGTCCACTGCATAAATTAAACCTCTATCACCGTTTGGTAGGAAGATGCGCTTGGTGTGCCTGGATTCGAAAGTACGGGTAGTGCCATCAGGCCAGGTGATTTTCCCGCCTTCTACTCGAGTGATGAAGGTGAAAAATCGATCATCTTGATTGAAGCCTTCATTTCTTACAATTCGGACCCCTTCGATTTTTCGCTCATTGATATAAAAATCCTCAAAGGTAGTCGTGATGACAGATCCTGGTGCCCAATATCTACCGGTGTAACTTACAATTACTTTACCTTTTCGAGTGATTCCCCTCGGGCTGGTGCATCCATCTCCAAAATCCAAGATCATTTTCTTTTCAT
Organism: Algoriphagus sp. NF; assembly: GCF_028823735.1. Taxonomy (NCBI): domain Bacteria; kingdom Pseudomonadati; phylum Bacteroidota; class Cytophagia; order Cytophagales; family Cyclobacteriaceae; genus Algoriphagus; species Algoriphagus sp. NF. Next base: position 10,981 of record NZ_JAPEIB010000016.1, on the reverse strand, counting down.
TGGGTAGCCAGGTGATATCCACCCGCTCGCAAAGGTCTTCCTCTACCGTGGCTACGGTCCGGTCTGCAAATCCACTTCGCTGAAATCCTGTCAGGACGATATCATCAATATCTTCTAGCGTTCCAGTCAGGTCGGTTTCACGATTTACCTCTTCCGAGTCCTCCAGTTGGCTGATAGGAGCTTCATCCTCCTTTTGGCAGGCTGTAAAAAGAAAGCCTACCGCTGCAAGGGCAATTAGTGTTTTTTGTAGTCTGTTCATGATCGGGAAATTTTATATCCAAAACTGCCCATTTGACTGAGGCAAAAGCCATAGGTTTAATAGCTTATCAAAATTTCTTCCAATTTCTTTCGATGAATATCCGGTACGAAAGTCTCTTTTTTAGGATAACCTACCGGTAGGAGTAGATAAGGCTTCTCATGCTTGGGACGATTAAGGATATCACTGAGGAAATTCATCGGGCTAGGAGTATGTGTCACCGTGACTAATCCGGCCTGGTGGATAGCCGCAATCAAAAAACCACAAGCAATTCCCACGGATTCATTCACATAGTAATGTTGGATTTTTTCATCACCTTCCATTCCATAGGATTGCTTGAATACTACGATTAAATAAGGAGCGATTTCCAAAAATGGCTTCTCCCAATCCGTTCCTAAAGGCTTTAGATCGGATTTCCAAGTTTCGGTCATTCTGGATTCATAGCTGATTCGTTCTTCCTCTTCTGCTGCTATTCTTATTTTTTCTTTGATCTTGGGGTCTGAAATCAGGCAAAAGGTCCATGGCTGCTTGTGGGCACCGGATGGGGCAGTTCCTGCAGTAAGAATGATTTTTTCCAATACTTCTCTTGGTACATCTCGATCATCAAATTCCCGAATGGTTCTTCTCCGATTCATCATTCGATAAAATTCATCAGAACGCTGAATTAGTTCTTCCTCGGCGTATTCCTGATGATCGTACCTGAGGTGAGGAAACCCATTAATTATTTTCTTTTCCATAAAAAAAACGGCTACCCTTGAAGATAGCCGTTTTTAGCTGAATAGCCGAAACTTAATCGAGAGTAACTTCTCTTGTCCCTCCCGGATAGGTGATTATAATGTTTTTGTCACATTGACCATCGCCATAGTCTACCGAAACATTGAACCCGCTGTAGTTGAATTCCATAACCCCTGAGCTTGGGACTAGTACACCGGTTTCTACACAGTCTTGCGTGACTAAAAGCGGGGAGGTGACAGTTGAAGTATAGTCAAGTCCTGCTCTACTTTTTCCTGAAGCATTTCCTGAGATAGAAATTTCATACCCATTTTGTTCATTGAGGGTGACAACTCTCTCCTGCGTAGTAGTGTAGGTGACGAAAGTGCCATCAGGCCAAGTAACTTTCCCATCCGTGACGGTCACTTTTAATGTCACACGATTGTTGAAAATATCGATATTTTGGTTTTCTATGGTTCGAGTGCCTTGCACTGCGAGTCCATCCACTTCATAGCTTTCAAAAACTGCTATGACCTTAGCCCCTGGAAAGAGAAAGTTTTGATTATATGTAAATACGATTTTTCCTTTCCGTACAGTTCCTCCCGGCGAGGTGCATCCTTCACCAAAGTCCACAGTGATTTTTTTCTCTTCCTCATTGAAAGTCACATCTACACCAGGACATATTTTATCAAAGCCTTCATTGAGTACACGACCCCCGAAATTAAGAGACTGAAAAACGGTCAGCGTAAAATTATCCAAATCTTCATAAACCTGATTCACAGCTACATCATCATCTACCACAGTCAGGTCAGTTTCAACGGGAAGGGGATCGGTATTTTCACTACAGGAAAATGTCATCCCGAGAAGTCCTAAAGCAAGTATGCTTTTAAAAATGATTGATTTCTTATTCATAATCGTTTGAGTTTGAAAGTTGCAAGTTAGCTTTTATTTTCCTGATTTTTAGGCTTTTGTATGTCATTTTTGGTTGATTTTCCCCCGCAGCCTATATTCCTTCCAAAGGGAACATCTTCTGGAAAAAGCCCCATTTGGTCTGAAAAATCAAAGGCATTTTCCTTATCCGAGGGAATGGTTTTTTCTTTTTTCTTTTGGGACATATTTATCTCAATCCTGTTTTCTAACGATGAAAATCAAAGAATCAACATAGAATAATCACGGGAAATCTATATTTGAGGATGCAAAAAGGATTTGATTTTGACCCTAGCGAAATTCCCGCAAAAACTCTTTCCCTCAAAAGACAAATATCAGGCCTTTCTCTCTTGAGACTTCTTTTATTTGTGGGAGTTCTAGGGAGCGGAGTACTTTTTTTTTCCGATTCAGGATTTTGGATTATCGCATTGCTGGTTATTTCTGGAGCTTTTGTCAAAGCAATTCAGCGCTTTAATTATCTGAAAGACCAGGAAGCCATTTATAAAAGCCTTCAAAAAATTCAATTAGAAGATCAATTCCGCGCTGATCGAAAACTCAAGGAATTAGATGGGGGAGCTGAATTTTTGGATAAAAGTCATCCTTTCAGTAATGATTTGGATCTCTTTGGGGAGCACTCTCTTTTTCAATTGATCAATCGAACCCAATCCCAAAAGGCACGAACTATTCTCGCTGATCGATTGAAGTCTTCTTTTAGTCTCCAGAAAAGTGAGGAAATCCGTTCGGCAGTTAAAGAGCTTTCCTTAAAAACCGATTTTCTCAGATCCTTTGAGTCTGTGGGGAAAGCTTTTTATCAAGAAGGTAAATCAACCACAGCTTGGCAGGCATGGATGAAAGCACCTGCCAGTAAAAAAGCCTTCACCCTAGGATTGGGAATCGTCGGGATTATTGGAGGGCTGATATTGGGGAGTCTCGGATATTTGGGGCTATTGCCTTTGGCATGGCTAGGGCTTTGGACTTTGATCGGGATCCCTTTCTTGGGGTTGGTTTTTGGAGATCTTAAAGAAGCAGATGAGCGGATACCCTCTTCTGACTTGTTGAAAACATACCGGCTTTGGGTTGAGCTTTTGGAAAATGAAGAATTTGAAAATCCACTGTTAGTTGCACAAAAAGAGGTCATCGTTCAGAAAAATGGTCCCAAGGCCTCCCTACTTTTGAAGCAACTGGATGGTCATTTGCTCTGGGTACAGAATCGTCTCAACCTGCTATACATTCCCCTGAATTTATTTTTCTGGACAGATTTACTGCTGCATTATCGATTGATGAGGTGGAAAAGTCAATGGGGTTCTCAGATAAGTGAACTTCCTGATGCTTTAGGCGATTGGGAGCTTTGGGTTTCTTTGGCAGCCTTTGAAAAGGCCGAAAATCAAACCTGTGAAACGGAAATCTCTAAGGATTTGAGTTTCTCTGCTCTAGGCATGACACATCCCTTGCTCCATCCCGAGATAGCAGTTGCAAATGATTTTCGACAAGAGCAATCCGGCAAGTTGATTCTTTTGACAGGAGCAAACATGAGTGGAAAAACCACCTTTATGCGTACCCTTGGGATTAATTTAGTGCTTTTGAATTTGGGGCTGAGTCCTTTTGCGAAGCGTCTACAAGTAGGAGAATGTCAGCTTTACACCAGCATGCGGAATTCGGATAATCTCGGTGAAAGCGTCAGCTCATTCTATGCCGAGCTGAGCCGGATCAAGGGAATGATTGACCGCTTAGAGTCTGGAGAAAGGTTGTTCTTCCTTTTGGATGAAATTCTGAAAGGAACTAATACCGAAGATCGGATTGCGGGAAGTGAGGCATTGATTCGGCAGTTGGAGGAATTGGACTTTTTGGGAATCATCAGTACCCACGACATCGAATTGAGCCGTTTGGAAGAGAAAATTGATTATGTGCGCAATTTCAGCTTTCACTCCGAAGTCAAGGAAGACACCATCGAGTTTGACTATCTGATTAAGGAAGGCCCTTGTCCAAGTTTCAATGCCCATAAACTGATGGAATTGATGGGAATTCGCTTCGATGAGAAGGCTTAATTTTTCCTTCGGGATGAAAGATGTATTTTTGGGCATTCTAAAATCATGAGCAAAAAGAATCAAATACTCGGCGTTCTTGGCGGCGGTCAGCTAGGAAGGATGCTGATTCAGTCAGCCATTAATTACAATCAGGATATCCACATTTTGGACCCGGATCCCAATGCCCCTTGTCGCGACCTTTGTCAAAAGTTTGTAAATGGGTCTTTGAGAGACTTCGATACAGTTTATCAATTTGGCCAAGGTTGTGATATCATTACCATTGAGATCGAGAGCGTCAATACAGAGGCTTTGGAAAAACTTCAAAAAGAAGGTAAGCAAGTGTTCCCGCAGCCGGAGATCATTCGACTTATTCAAGATAAGCGGGAGCAGAAGCAGTTTTACCAGAAAAACGGGATACCCACTGCCGATTTTATTTTGACAGCGGATAAGGAAGATGTGTTTCGAAATAAGGCTTTTCTTCCTGCTGTAAACAAACTTGGGAAGGATGGATATGATGGACGAGGAGTGCAAATTTTGAAGGATGAATCCGATTTGGATAAGGCCTTTGATGCACCGGGATTGCTTGAAAAGTTGATCGATTTCGAAACCGAAATAGCTGTCACGGTGGCTCGGAATGAAAAGGGAGATTTGATTGCTTACCCAGCTGTAGAATGTGCTTTTCACCCAACAGCTAACCTAGTTGAGTTTCTTTTTGCCCCTGCGAGTATTTCCCCAGAGGTAGCTGAAAAAGCTGAAAAGATAGCCAAAGAGGTTATCACCAAACTGGGGATGGTAGGGATATTGGCTGTGGAATTATTTGTGACCAAAACCGGAGAAGTCCTTGTCAATGAAATAGCGCCTCGTCCACATAATAGTGGTCACCATACGATCGAAGCCAATTTCACCAGTCAGTTTGAGCAACATCTCCGCTCCGTGATGAATTGGCCTTTGGGCGCCACGGATCTCCGGACTCCTGCAGCTATGATCAACTTGCTCGGGGAAGATGGCTATATAGGGGAAGCCTACGTGGAAGGAATGGAAGAGGCCGTTTCCGAAAAAGGCGTTTACATTCATCTCTATGGCAAAAAAGTCACCAAACCTTTTCGAAAGATGGGCCATGTGACTGTTTTGGATGAAAATGTGGATAATTTAAAAAAGCGAGCTATCGCGATCAAAAACCTAATAAAAATAAAAGCATGAACCCACAGGTAGGAATCATCATGGGCAGCCAGTCAGATCTTCCGGTTATGGCTGAAGCAGCACAAATGCTCGAGGAACTCGGAGTCACTTATGAATTGACCGTTGTGTCTGCTCACCGAACTCCAGACCGAATGGTGGAATACGCCCGATCTGCACGAGAGCGCGGGCTCAAAGTCATCGTGGCTGGAGCAGGTGGAGCAGCCCATTTGCCGGGTATGGTCGCTTCAATGACCAGTCTTCCTGTGATCGGAGTTCCCGTGAAGAGTTCCAATTCTATAGATGGATGGGATAGCATTTTATCCATTTTGCAGATGCCTGGAGGGATTCCTGTAGCTACAGTAGCCTTGAATGGTGCAAAAAATGCAGGAATTTTGGCTGCATCTATGGTAGGAGCTTTTGACGAGCAGGTAGGTAAAAACCTAGATGCCTATAAGAAAGGTCTTCAGGAAAAAGTAGAACAATCAGCTCAAGAAATTGAGGCCAGAGGCTGGAAGGCCATCGTAAAGAAATAGAAGTTTTATTAGGCCATGAACTGGAATAGACCTGTCAAATTCAAAATCAGTGGAGAAGATTGGGAAATGCCCCTGTCGATCTTGATTTTGTTGATTGTTTTAGCCCTAGTTCTAATGATCGGTGGAGCTTGGATGGGTTTTCGGTTTGGTTCTGGACAGCTTGAATAGATAATATTAAAAAAGCCGATTGGTTTTCCAATCGGCTTAATTGAATCATATTTTTTGATTAGCGTTTTTTTCAATCCGTAAAGATTCCCCACCCGTCATCGTATTTTTCAGAAGGATCAAAACCCTTGATCCATTCCAAAAATAGTTTCCTGTATTCTTCGATAGCTGCTCGTAGTAGTTGAAGATGCTCTTCGGCGTGAGTTTCTTCCATGGCTAGCTGGTAGGTCATGGAATTAAGGCTTTTGGCATGGATTTTCATAAGCATGGCATTTTCCATTTTTGCGACGAAATCAGGAATAGCTTCCGCTCCTGCGAATTTGGCGCTCATAATCATGGCGTCTTCCATCATAATGCTACCATAGAGCTCCTTTCGTGCCTCATCCAGACTTCCGACCAATGCCCTCGTAAGATCTACGACATCTTTCGCCTTCTTCATTAAGGGGTGCTTGTAGATTCGATCCTGTTCTTTTCGAAAGTCGAACTCATCATCTCCATCGAAATCTGGATCTTCATCATCAAAATCGTCCCACATAATAATTTGATTTAAAAGGGTAGCTGGTCTTCTTCGTCAGAATGAAAAGTGTCTACATCGAGTGGGGCATTGGCAGCAGAAGTATTTGCTTTGCCAGCTCCCATTTTTTCTACTCGGTATGCTTTGATATCCGTGTACCATCTTCCATTGTATTCACGGCTTTCTGGATCCACGCTTAGTTTTACCTCATCGCCTTCTGCAATTGGGAATTGATCGATTTTATCTCCCCAAAGGGCTACACACACCTTTTTTGGGTAGTTGCCTGGAGTTTCGATGATGAATTCCTGCTTTCTCCAGGTATTTCCGTTTCTAGAGTTACCACTGACTTCTGCCAGTTTTTGAATTACTTTTCCGCTCAGTTCCATAGTCTTTATATTTCTAAGGACGAAGTTAAGGAATGCCTACGGAAAGACCTTGGTAGAATTTACTTTTTGAAAAGGCATCTTTTTCGGATTTAACATTTTTTGGCACTTGAATTGGGTTTGTTTTAAAGTTTCCCAATAGTTTTAGATTAGTATTTACAATTTTGAATAAAATCAGAATAAAATTTGGGGAAACTACGAGGAATAAAAAAATCCTCAAATCCATTTGGGAGAAGTAGTCTAAAACACTACTTTTAAATCCATTTCTCACTAAAAATCAAAAATCACCAAAATCTATACTATGGCTTAGACTTTTACGTTGTTCATAAACTATAAACAATGAGTAAGCAGATAGGACCCCGAGATGGTGAGTTGATCACGCAATATCGTAATGGCCATGAGGCCGCCTTTGATCTATTAGTAGATCGCTATAAGTCAAAAGTATTCACTACCATTTTTCTGATCGTAAAAGATCAGGATTTGGCAGAGGATCTTTTGCAAGAGGTATTTGTGAAAGTCATCAATACGCTAAATTCTGATCGATATAATGAAGAAGGCAAGTTTCAGCCTTGGATCATGCGAATCGCGCACAATTTGGCAGTAGATCACTTTCGGAAAGCTAAGCGGTATCCGATGATCATGATGGAAGATGGCTCCAATGTGTTCAATTCCTTGCGCTTTTCAGAAGGAAATGCGGAAGACGAAAAAGTGAAAGAAGAAGAGATTGCACTAGTCAGAAGATTGATTGATGAATTGCCAGAGGCTCAAAAGCAAGTGCTGATTATGCGGCACTACATGGATATGAGTTTTCAGGAAATTGCCGATCAGACAGGTGTGAGTATCAATACAGCTTTAGGAAGAATGCGCTATGCATTGATCCACTTACGAAAGAAAATGAAACAAATAAATTTTGCCTATGACAAAACTATTTACCCCAAATGACCTGGTCAGATATATCTATCAGGAAATGCCGGAGGTAGAACAAGAACTCTTAATGCAGGCCTTGCGAGATGATCAAGATCTCATGCAAGAATACCTAGAAATGCTGAGCACGATAGAGTCACTCGATCAAATCCGACCTCTACCTTCGGAAAAAGTAGTAAAGGCTATCAAATCGAGAGCTCATTCTACGGGACTTCAAAAAGTCTAAGGAAACGGTAACCCTGCCAATTGGCAGGGTTTTTATTTTAGCGAAGCGCCTCAATGAAGTTTGCAATGTCAGAAATCACTGTGGCATAGGTGGCTGGCGTAAAACCATGTCCTTGTCCTTCGATAATTTCATATTGGAAATTTACCCCAGCGCCAGTTAATTCGGCTGCAAGCAAATCACTCTGTGAAATCGGTACTACTGTATCTTCGGTACCATGAAAGAAGATACTGGGAACAGCAGAACTACTTACAAAATTTACCGGACTAGATTGGAAATAAGCATCTGGATTTGACTCCGGAGTTCCTCCCAATAATGCTGTCAATCCTGATTGCGTTACAAAATTGAAACTGTGCAGTGATTCAAGTTCAGTAGGAGGGAACAAAGCCATTACCGCCTGAATATTTCCGATTTCTTGATGCTTATAGGCATGCAAAAGTGCCAAATGACCTCCTGCACTGGCACCTGCCAGGTAGATTTCATCACTGATATTCCACTCGAGTTGATTTTCCAAGACATGTTCAACTGCTGCGATCACGTCATTTTCCTGGGTGGGAAAGCCATTGGTGTTTGAGATGAAATTGTACAGCCTATAATTAATCGCTACAAAAGCAAAATCCGGTAAAGCTTGTTCGAATGCTGTTCGAAATTCCAAAAACTCCTCCTTTGATCCATCTATCCAAGCGCCCCCGTGTATATATATAAGTATGGGGGTGTCTTCCAAAGTTCTCCCGGCAGGGAGAAATACATCCATTACTTGGCGAGTATCCGTTCCGTATGCCTCATTGGTAAGTTCCATGGCCAGCAGAGGGCCATCCGGCAAGGGGTCATCTGTGGAGCTACAACCCTGAAGAAGAACAACTGCAAAAAAGAAACTGTAAAAAATCCATTTCGAAGCTTTTGATAAAAATTGTTCGCTTGTCATATTAAAACCATTTGATAAGTGATTGAATAATTTGTTTTGTTTTTATTCCGAAGGGAGGTCGTAAAAGGGTCGCGTTGTTCAAGCCCACGCGTTGCTTCAATACGGCTTTTTCGTTGCTGAAAGCTAAGAAGCCATAATATCCGTGTGCTTTACCAATGCCGCTATTGTTCACACCGCCAAAAGGTAATTCATTATGGATGAAATGGAGCACACAGTCATTGATAACTGCTCCTCCGGCGCTAGTCTGGAGGAGAACGTCTTCATATTGTTTGCTTTGATCAAACACGTAAAGCGCCAAGGGTTTTGGTTTTCGATTGATATAATCAATTGCTTCTTGGAGATCAACATATGTAAGAATTGGAAGAATAGGTCCAAAAATTTCTTCTTGAGCGACTAGCATTTCATCTTGCACATTGGTAAGCAATGTAGGTTCGATAAATCGATGGTGATGATTATTTTTTCCTCCAAATTCTATTTCAGCTCCCTTTTCTACAGCGTTATCCAAGTACGATTTCAATCTTGAAAAGTGCTTATCATTCACAATCCTCGCCATATCCTTGGAGTTTTCTATCCCTTTGTAGTCTGGGTCATACATTTGCTGGATAGCCTGCTTCAATTCAGCCAGAAGTAAGTCTTTTTGCGATTCATGGACCAAAATATAGTCTGGAGCTACACAGGTTTGCCCGCAGTTGACCAGTTTTCCATAGATGATCTTTTGCGCAGCATCTTTGATATCAGCTGATTCGGTGACTATGGTAGGGGACTTCCCACCTAGTTCCAAAGTGACAGAGGTCAAATGCTTGGCTGCATGCTCCATCACGATTTTGCCAATTTGTGGACTTCCGGTAAAAAAGATGTGATCAAAGGGCAAAGCCAACAGCGATTGAGCCACTTCTGCATCGCCTTGAACTACCATGACTTCATCTTTTTCAAAAAGATCCGAAACCATCTCAGCAAGTAGCGCGGAGGTATAGGGGGTCAACTCGGAGGGTTTGATGATGCATGGGCAGCCAGCAGCCAGGGCAGAGACCAGCGGGCCAACTGCCAGATTGAAGGGATAATTCCAAGGAGAAATGATCAAGGCCACCCCTTTTGGCTCAAACTGTACACGAGCTTTTGTCCCCAGCATGGGCAGTGGTGTAGGCAGCAATTGGGCTTTCATCCACGACTTCAAATGCTTGATCGTGTGATTGATTTCGGAGGTTACAGGAAAGATTTCCGAAAGATCTGTTTCCGTTTCCGGTTTTTGAAAATCATCCCAAAGAGCTGTTCTGATGGCTTGTTGATGGTCCTTGATCCAAGATCTGATTGCCTTTAATCGATTGATTCTTTCCTGAGCAGTAGAAGATCTCCAGGCAACTGCAGTTTGCTGCTGTTTTTTAAGGATGTCATAAAGATTGGTTGTCGTTTTATCTAATGTGCTTTCCATAGAACCAAATATTTCTGAGATCAAGATACAGAATCAGTATTAAAAGGGTAAAAAGTTTTTGGATTAATACTGTGCAATAAAGATGAGACTTGATAAATGTCAATTTTCACGAACTGTTTAATGAAAAAACACTAACTCTAAACAAAAAAGCGTTTTAGAGCTATAAAAATTCATTTCATACCAAAAATATTGCATTACGTATCAAAATTTTTTGAAAAAGGTTTGGAAATGAAAAACATTAAAGTGTATTTTTACGGCATAATAAACTATTTGAGTGTCAACTCATCCTCATAATTTTAAAAAATAAGGATTGATAAAATTTTACTGATATGAAGGCATACAATAAAACCCTGCTACAACGACTGCCAATTTTGGTCGGTCTCCTAATCTTTTCAATTGATGGGTTTTCACAGGTGCAAAAAATGACTGTTGAAGATTTCCAGGCTTCAGGATCCATCCTACAGGCTGACAAGGAGCAGTTTAATCAATTTGTAGATGGTTCTTTTTCTTCTCTTGAAATCACAGAAAATGAAAATTATAAAGTAGGAGATGGAGAAGTAAAGGTGATCGCATTAGCTTCGAAATCAAGTCTTTATGAGAAACTTAGTTCGTTAGAGAACAAGACTGAGATAGAAGTAATTCAAATCAACTTCAAAAAGGGTTCGTCGCTTCCGGATAAAGCGATTTTTCAAAGTTTCCCGAATTTAAAATTTCTTTTAGTTCAAGGGCTTAATATTTCAGTTTCAGATGTGAGTGAGCCCAATTTAGGCGCAGATAGAGAACTCTAT